>JBMNNU010000081.1:0-12629 GCA_050942695.1 Chloroflexota bacterium | reverse complement strand
TGATCTGATGGTGTACGACATAAGCTCCGCGGCCATGCAGTTCTTGACGGACCAGGGAGCCAGAAGCTGCGAGTCTCCCGCCGAGGTGGCGGCGAAATGCCAGTATGTCTTCCTAAGTTTGCCCAACACCGCTGTGGTGGAGAAGGTGCTATTCGGCCCAGGCGGAATCGTCGAGGGGGCCAAAGCCGGATTGGGGCTGATCGACCTGAGCACTATCACCTACATGGGCACACTTGATATCGCCAAACGGCTGGCTGAAAAGGGAATACGCTTCGCGGACGCCCCGGTTTCCGGAATGGAGTCCAGGGCCAAAGAAGGAACGCTCTCTGTGATGTTTGGGGGGGACGAAGCCTTTTTCGCTGAGGTCGAGCCGCATTTAAAGGCTATCGGCAATACGATTGTGCACATGGGGCCGATCGGCGCGGGGCAGTTGACCAAGCTGATCAACCAACTGCTGTTCAACGCCTGCATGGCATCGATGGCTGAGATCCTCCCGATGGGTGTCAAGCTGGGGTTGGATCCCGAGAAGCTCACCAAGATCGTCACAACGGGGACGGGGCGCAGCTTTGGGTTGGAGTTCTTCGCACCGCGTATCCTGGAAAACAAGTTCGATGCAGGATACCCTCTCAAGGATGCCTACAAGGATATGATCAGCGCTATGGAGATCAGCGCCCACCAAAAGATTCCCCTGCCAATGGTCCAGTCAACAGCCACTACATTCCAGATGGCTCTGGCCGAGGGCTACGGTAGCGAGGATAAGGGCGCGATGATCAAGGTGTTCGAGCGCCTCCTCGGCGTCAAGTTCCGCAAGAAGGGATTCGAGAATGACTAACCAGGGCGAACGACCGGAAGACATAACCGAGGCCTACTACCGCGGGTTGATGCACGCCTGCGGCTACAGGTCGGCCGACCTGAGTAAGCCTCAGATAGCGGTGGTGAACTCCTTTACCGACGTCAACCCCGGCCACCTGCCGCTCCGGGAGCTGGCAACGCGGGTAAAAGAGGGCATCTGGGCTGCGGGAGGCTCGCCTGGTGAGTTCAACGTTCCCGCCCCATGCGACGGAATGGCCAACTCCGGCCCCGGCGGCCACTATCTGCTGCCCCAGCGGGACCTGATTGCCGGGTCTATCGAGGCAATGGTCCGAGCCCACAGCTTCCAGGGACTGGTGATGCTGGCCTCCTGCGACAAAATCATACCGGGCATGGTGATGGCAGCCATTCGGCTGAACCTTCCCACCATCTTTCTGACGGCCGGAGCGATGATGCCCTACCGCCTGCAGGATCGCACGGTGTGCACATCGGATCTCAAAGAGGCCATCGGCATGCGGCGCTCCGGGGAGATCGACGATAAGACCTTCCAAATGTGGCAGGAGCACTTCTGCGCATCCGCTGGCACCTGCTCGATGATGGGCACGGCTAATACCATGGGCTGCTTCCTCGAGGCCACCGGCCTGGCCCCCTTCGGATCGGCCACCATGCTAGCCTTCGATGGCGCGAAAACCCGCCAGGCGAGGGACGTGGGAGAGCGTATCGTTACGCTGGTTCGGGAAGAGATGCACTTGAGCCGCTTCTTGACCCGGAGCAGCCTGGAAAACGGTATCAAATACATTTCAGCGTCGGGTGGCTCAACGAATGGGGTGCTCCACCTGATGGCCTTCTCCCGCCTTATGGGCTGTGGCTTGAACCTGGAGCAGTTCGACCGTGTACAGCGCTCAGTGCCGGTGGTGGGCAAGTACAAACCGTCCTCCCAGTACAACGTGGACGACTATCACGAAGCTGGTGGCGTGCCCGCGCTGCTGAACTCGATCCGCGATTACCTGGATCTGGATACCCCCATGGCAATGGGTGGGACGCTGCGCGATGCTTTGGCGAGCGCACCGGCGCCGGACGGTCAGGTCATCAGAACAACGAGCCAGCCGCTGGACAAGGATGGGGCTTTCGGCATCCTCCGAGGCAACCTGGCGCCTAAAGGCTCGGTAGTCAAGAAGAGCGGGATGGACCCAAAGATGTTCGTCCATCGAGGTCCTGCTGTGGTGTTCAACTCCGAGGACGAGGTGCGTCACTTCATGCTGGAGAAGGAGATCAAGCCCGGTTCCGTGCTGGTGGTGCGCTACGAGGGGCCTAAGGGCGCACCCGGCATGCGGGAGCTATCGATACCTGCCGCTATGCTGGTGGGGATGGGCCTGCACACATCGGTAGCCATGGTCACAGATGGGCGTTTCTCCGGGGCTACCCGGGGTCCGTGCGTTGGCCACGTCTCTCCGGAAGCCTGGGATGGAGGCCCAATCGCCTACGTGGAGGACGGAGATCTGATCGAAATTGACGTACCTTCCGGCCGGATCGAGCTGCTGGTAAGCGAAGAAGAGCTGAGCCGGAGGATGTCCAGGCCACTAGTTCGCCCGGACCACCCCGCCCGCGGCATCCTGGCAGCGTATCGCGAGCGGGTAAGCGGAGCCGAAACCGGCGCCGTCTGGATATAGCCATCGTATGGAAAGGGTTGGGAACTTGCAACACCAGGACTTGGCCAGGATCTCCGGCACAACTCGCGCCGTAGCTCTGTTGGGCTACCCGGTAGCCCATTCGTTGTCCCCCGCCATGCACAACGCAGCCTTCGCCGCTGCGGGACTGGATTACTGCTACCTGGCCTTGGAGGTGCGGCCTGAGGATATCCAGGCTGCCCTGAAGGGGTTGAGAGCCCTCAACTTTGCGGGGATCAACGTGACGGTTCCCCACAAAGAGGCAGTGCTGCCCCTGCTGGACGACCTCACTGAAGAGGCCAGGGCTATCGGGGCGGTTAACACGGCGGCAAATCGCAACGGCCGCTGGGTGGGCACAAACACCGATGCGGCTGGATTCCGCAAGCTTCTAGAGTTGAACGGGCTTTCCCAAAACGACATGAAGGCCGTGGTGCTGGGTGCCGGTGGCGCAGCCAGAGCGGCCCTGTATGTACTGGCTCGGCTGGCTCGGGAGGTCGCCCTATTCAACCGTACCCCGGCGCGAGCCGAGGGGTTGCTGCAAGCCCTGGAGCCTTACCGCGCCGGATGCCGCTGGAAGGCGCTACCGCTCCAAAGAGAACCGTTGGAGCAGCAGCTACAGGATGCAGATCTGCTGGTGAACACCACCTCTGTAGGGATGCACCCGAAGGAAGGAGAGTGCCCGCTCCCCGTGGGCGTCGAGATCCCGGCAAACTGCTCCGTGGTGGATCTCATCTACAAGCCACCGAAGACCCGTTTGCTGCGGCTCGCTGAACGGTGCGGCGCCAAAGCGGTGAACGGCGACACCATGCTGCTGTACCAGGCGGTCGAGGCCTTTCGATTCTGGACCGGCGCGGAGCCCAACGTCCAGGTGATGGAGCAAAGGCTACACCGCTCACCCTGAACAGGTATTGATACAAAGGTATTGATACAAAGCCCCACACAGCCCCCCGCCACTATCCCCAGGCCCGGCGAGCAAAAACTATCCAGTCTATATTTATAGTTATTACATGCTTTATTGACAAAATAGCCATTTCGATGTTACGATTCACTCTACGAGATGTCCTCGTGTTGGCAGCCGGGAGGGAACAATGCACGGCAATCTTATCTCTAAAGAATCCGATAACCAGAGCAGTGAAGCGTTCCGGGTGAGCAAGCAGTGGCAACGCTTCTACCTGAAGCGTCTCATTCATCTGGTGGCTCTCCGTAAGGAGTGCGATCTTATAGATAGCGTCGATCTTCGACTTCTGGACAAGGCCATATACTGCACCCTTTGCGACTGCATGGACCTAGGGGTCGGCGATGATGCCCGCTCCATCCTCAGACACGAGGGCGACGTTATCCAGGGCGACAGCGTTAACTAGATACTGCTCAGATCGGACTAACCAGGCTAGCGGTTAGGATGCTTCGGAGACACCGGGCAAATTAACGGGATATCCAGGATGCACAAGATATTCAGGATCGGATAACAATTAATACGTCCTGCTTATCCTGTTCATCCTGTTTTTCTGTATCTCTGAGGCAAGCGATTGCGTGAGGTCCGACAAATGCAGCACCTGAGTTGGAGACCCTGGAACTTGCATAATCATCAGCATCAACAGCCTGGTAGACAGGAGAGAAGTCAATGAAGGAGATCCGAATCCACGCTCGAGCGGGACAGGGAGCGATTACCGCTGCCCGCATCCTGGCCATGGCTGCCTTCCAGCAGGGGAAATACGCTTTAGCCTTCCCCCACTTTGGAGCTGAACGAATGGGCGCTCCCATGAACGCCTTCGTCCGGATGGGCAGCGAGAAAATTCGCCTCCGAAGCCGGATACACACGCCCGATTACATCCTGGTGGTGGACCCATCCCTGGCGTTATCCGAGGAGTTCGGGGTTTTTGACGGATTGAAGGATGACGGGGCAGCTATCATCAACTTCAAAGGGGAGGCTACCGAGTTCGCCAGCAGGACTGCGGCAAAGGTATGGACAGTGCCCGCATCTGAGATAGCGATGGAGATAATCGGCCAGGACCGCGCCAACATGCCGATCCTGGGCGGCTTTGCAGCAGCAACGGGCGAGTTAGAGCTACCTGCCCTGGAGAAGGCGATCGTAGAGAACTTTGGCGAAGGAAAAATCGCCACGAAGAATATCGAGGCTGTACGCCGGGCCTACGACCTGGTCGCTGCGCGCGGCAAGTCCTGAGGCGAGTCCTGAGTCCTGAGTCCTGCGTCCTTAAGGAGTCCTGAGTTCTTCAAGGAGTGTTAAGTTCAGAGTTCCCAAGGATCGCCAAGATTCAGCACTCAGCACTTGGGACGCAGCACCTACTGTTTAAGCAAGGAGTCTTAAATGAAAATTACTGAAGGGCTCTACGGCGAGCCGGGGGCCAGCAAGAAGAATAAGACCGGCAGTTGGCGAACCAACATGAGGCCGGTCTTCCTGCAAGAGAAGTGCACCGGGTGCCGCACATGCGCCATGGTGTGCCCGGATGGCGTTGTCTACGCACTGGACAAGAAGAAGTACACCTGCGACCTCGATTACTGCAAGGGCTGCGGTATCTGCGCTGAAGAGTGCCCAGTGGGCGGCATCAAGATGGTTCCGGAGGTGGAAGATAAATGAAAAAGGTAATTGAGGGATCCCGAGCTATCGCAGAGGCGGTGAGGCTCTGCCGGGCTCAGGTGATTGCCGCTTACCCCATCACCCCCCAGACCCACATCGTCCAGGAGCTTTCTGAGATGGTGGCAGACGGGCATCTGGATGCCGAGTATGTTCGGGTAGAGAGCGAGCACTCGGCTGCTTCAGCCTGCCTGGGCGCAAGCGCCGTGGGGGCGCGAGCCTACACGGCAAGCTCATCCCAGGGCATCATGCTGATGGCTGAGGTGCTGTTCAACATCGCTGGGCTGCGGCTTCCGCTCGTGCTGACCTGCGCCAACCGGGCGCTTTCTGCACCTCTCAGCATATGGAACGACCAGCAGGATTCCTACTCGGTGAGAGATGCCGGATGGATCCAGCTCCACGCCGAGGATAACCAGGAGGCGATGGATCTTCACATACAAGCCTACAAGATCAGCGAAGACCGGAGAATCGAGCTGCCGGTGATGGTTTGCATGGACGGTTTCGTGCTGACCCACTCCTACGAGCCGGTGGATATCCCCGACCAGGAGCTAGTAGATAGATTCCTGCCTCCTTACAACCCTGCCCGGAAGCTTGATCCTGCTAACCCCATGACCTTTGGGACCTACGCGGAGGAGGGTTATACAGAAGCCCGATTCGCCATTCAGCAGGCGATGCAGAGGGCCAAGGGAGTGATCGAGGGGACCGCCGACGAGTTCGAGCGGCTCTTCGGTCGACGGAGCGGCGGTTTGATCCAGACCTATCGGATGGAAGATGCCGAGATGGCTTTCATCGCAACAGGCTCCATGCTGGGGCTGCTCAAGACCGTGGCGGACGAGTTGCGAGAAAAGGGCCAGAAGGTGGGAGTGGTCAAGCTGGTAAGCTACCGCCCATTCCCGACCGAGGCGCTGACTAAGGCGCTGGGCGGCGTAGACAAGCTACTGGTATTCGAAAAGGCTGTATCCCTCGGAGGTGTCGGGATACTGGCGGCAGACCTGCGCTCAGGCCTGCACAGGATGAAGGATGCTCCCGAGATCAGCAGCTTCATCGTGGGGCTCGGCGGCAAAGATATTACGCCCGATACGATCCACAAGGCAGTGGAGATGGCCAGGGCAGGCTACGTCGAAGGCCATTACATGGAGCTGGACGAGGAGTTCCTTAGAGAGCCGGCAGCGATAGGATAAACGTAACGGGTTCTGGGTTCTGTGTTCTGAGTTCTGGGTAGGTACCACTCTCAGAACGTAGAACCCAGAACTCAGAACCTCTTCTGAGGAGAATAGAATGGACAAACATGCATTGATGGCTGGGCACAAGGCCTGCGCCGGTTGTGGGGAGGCGCTGGGTGCTCGGCTCGCGATTGACGCTATAGGCGAAAATGTTATCATAGCCAACGCCACCGGCTGTCTTGAGGTGTTCTCGACCAAATACGACGAGTCGGCCTGGACAGTGCCCTGGATTCACTCCCTATTCGAGAACGCGCCTGCAGTAGCCTCGGGTATCGAGGCTGGGCTGAAGGCGCTGGGGAAGGCGGATGAGATCCAGGTGATAGCCCAGGGTGGCGACGGCGGGACGGCAGACATCGGGTTCGGCTCACTCTCGGGTATGCTCGAGCGCGGGCACAACATCCTGTACATCTGCTACGATAACGAAGCCTACATGAACACCGGCATCCAACGGAGCGGGTTGACGCCCTTCGAGGCGAGAACCAGCACGAGCCCGCCGGGCGATAGAAGCTGGGGCAACGAGACCCTGAAGAAGGACCTTCCCGCCATAGTAGCGGCTCACAGGGCTGTATACGTGGCAACAGCCTCTTCCGGGTACCCACACGACATCGTAGCCAAGGTCAAGCGGGCTGCGAAGATCAAAGGCCCCAAGTACATCCAGGTCCACGTGCCCTGTCCGTTGGGATGGGGTTTCCCATCCAATAAGACGGTAGAGATGGGTCGTCTTGCGGTTGAGACAGGGCTGTACCCGCTTTACGAGATGGAGAACGGGCAGATCACGAGGGTTAAGAAGGTAGCCAAGCGCCTTCCGGTTGAGGAGTATCTCCGGCCGCAGACTCGGTTCCGCCACCTCTTCAAGACGCCCGACGGCGAGGAGCATATCCGCCAGATCCAGGCGATCGCGGACGCAAACGCCGAGAAGTATGGGCTCGGTCCGGTGGAAGATAAAAGCTGATAGCGGGAGTGATTGACAGTGGTGAGACTCACAGTGCGACTTTTTGGCGACCTGCGCAGACACCTTCCCGACGGGCAGGAGGCGCTCGATTTGGAGCTTCCGGAAGGGTCGACGGTGCTGGCAATGCTTAAGCAGGCTGGCATCGACCCCAACGAGGTCTGGGTGGTGCGAGTCAACAAAAAGATCGTTTCTGAGGAGCATCCGTTGCAGGACGGAGACGATCTGGAGGTCTTCGAGCCGGTAGGCGGTGGGTGACGGAAAGGGTAGGGGCGCACGGTTGTGCGCCCCTACGATGTCAGTGGTAAATGCGATCTGTGTACTTGATATCATCGGGAGACGGCCTGGAGTTGGGGTCTATAGGCGGGCGGATTTCGTCCACCAGGCCCAGCTCCAAGCACTCTTTAGCGTTTAGGAATTTATCGCGGCCGGAGTAGATGAACCGTTTCCACCATTTGGGATCGTACTTACCCGTGCGGCGGGCAAACAGATCGCAAACGATGGTCTTGTAGTGCTCGGCGAGCTTGAGATAGTCCTTAAAGATCTTCTCGTCTTCGCCGGAGAGGATCCAACTGCCGCTGTGGAGCATCAGGGTGGATAGCTCTCCCATGGAGCGCATGTCGCCCGCCTGGAGAATGATGGCGCCCATCGAGTAGGCGTAGCCTGTGACCACGGTGTTTACTACTACACCGTAATCCCGTTTGACCTTATACATCATTTCCATCATGGCAAGACCGGCACCTACTGAACCGCCGCCGGAATTGATGTATACTGTAATGGGACGACTACGATCGCTCTCTCGGGCGATGGACATGATGAGAAGGGCTTTGCAGAAACGCTCTGCCTCTTCTTCGTTGATGTCCCCAAGGAAATAGGCGCCCTGCAGGTCTAGCTCGCGGCGCCTGGCGGTATATTCGCTGAGAAGGTCTTCGAGTCTTACAGGTTGCATCGTAAGCTCCTTGGAGTTTGTAAGCTTTCAGCTTGTGGACGGGATTCTAGCCCAGCTATGCCCGCAGCGGCAATCGGCTAGCCGATAGTGCGATCGTTACCGTTTACAATATCGAACGTTGACAGATTGATAAGATATCAACCAAGTCCGCGATGAGTCAGTTAAGCCGATAGCTAAAAACTGATTGCTGATAGGCAAAGCTAGGAATTTTGGGTGATTTACACCCCTCGTATAATGGGGAGGTACGCGGCGGAGAGGGTTTGAGTTCAGTTGAACCTGCTGAAGCATTCTCTGCCGGTTTCAACTGCTCAGTTCCCCTCACTGTCTGCCTAGATGGAGGCTAAGACTGCGATGGAGCAAGATAACAGCGTAGAGCAAAACGGGAATGTAAGCTGTCCCGATGAAGTACAGCCGTTACCGCGCCACGAGATCGAGCCGACGACCCAGTTCGCCTTCACTCCAGGGCCGGGAAAGGATACATTCCTCTTCTATCATGTAAAGGCCGCAAAATCGGATCTCAACAACCTTTGGGCACACTGCCGCTACTGCGTGTCCAACCTGGTGTGGGTCAACGACCACTTCGTAGTCACCCCTAACCCGTGCTACATCGTACCTAGTGACAATTTCGAGGAACGCTTCTCCAAGATCCGGAAGGTGCTCCTGTACTGGTACGAAGCGAAGGGGTGGTTGGAGGGTATCGATTTCTCGGGTTTATAGTGAAGCGGGTGGCGAGTAGCAGGTAGCGAGTAGGTAGTCTAAACTAGCTATTCACTGCTTTCTACTCGCCACTCACTATTTACTACTAGCTACTCACTGCTCGCTCTCTGAGTACACGATCTCCCACGGCATATCCAGCTCAAAAGCACCTACCAAATCGCTACCCAACAACTGTCCCGGCCTCGCTATATAACCTGATCTGCCCCTCTCGTACTGCCGGTAGAACCGGCTACCGATGGCCTGGCCCTCCAGGTCGGCGGGCAATCCCCATCCCGTGATGATGCTCTTGAAGTAGTCCCCCAGCAACAACCCCTGGGTTAGCCCGGTAGTAGCGTCGTAGTGCATGATCCCCCTCTGGAACCGTTGGTATACGAAGTTGTGGTTGCGGGGGTCGAACTTGGGTTTGCTGGTGGGGAGGCCCCACATCTCCAGATTGATCGATGGCAGTAAACCCTCGCTGCCTTCTCCTTGTGGGAAGGCGTCTTCGTAGCGCACCGTGGACAGGTAGCTATCCAGGAAATTGACCGGCAACCCCTGCCAACTGTTGGGGACGTGGGCTTGCAGGAAGGCGATGACCTGCTCCGGGTACTCTGGATCGCCGACAGAGGGGGCGCTATCGATCAGAAATCGATCGGGAGCGGGGAAGGTGCTGGAGTTCACCCTGGTATAGGGCATTAGATCTCCGTCAAGCAGATTCATGGTGGTAACGCCCCCATCCGGCTGCAACTGCATCACCCCTCTCTGGAAGAACTGCACCGTGAAGCCCAGGAAGGTGAACTCCCTCGATATTGGATAGCCGAAAGTCCTGACCCCTCCCCGTTTCAGGAAATAGTCCCAGAAAGCGTCCCGACCTATACGATACCCGGTCTCCCGGAAGTAGCGAGGATCCGCCGGTATCGTGCGGCCGGCCTGGCGAAGGGGCAGCACGGCTAAAATGAAGGTGGAACGGTCGACGAAAACTGCCGTGAGCGTCCCGTAAGGGGGTGGATCGGGACTCCAAACGGTAGGGATCTTGACCAGTTCGCCGCTCGACGACAGGCGGTAGAATACCAGGCGATCTGGATGGGGGACGCCATCTTCGTCGACCGTCCGGTTGAAGTCATCTTCGGTGACTCCCCACTTCAGCACGATAGGGGGTGAACTTCGACCCTCGCCGTACTCGATTCTCTGGACGCTGTTGCTATCAGTTTGGTAGCGGTACAGATCCAGGGTGAAGATCTTGGCCACTTCGGTGCCTGCCGGCAGGTTAACACCGGGCGGCAGGGTTGGGATGGGTTGAAGCCGAACGGCCATAGAATTGCCCTGATTATCCACCCGTATCTCCACATCCGCGCCGCCGATGGATGTATCAACCACCCCGACTCCGGGAGTAGGCTCCAGAATGGCCATGATCCCATCATCCTCGATCTCCGGGACGCCGGTGGGAAGAATGGTTGGGTAGATAACTCCCGTAAGCGGTCCCAAGGTGGGCTCGAGAACTGGGGATGTGGGGGTTGGGGCAGCGTTGGGATCCACGGTAGCAGTCGGTTCGAAGGCGGCTACGGTTGGAGAAGCAGTACCCTCAGGAGCGATGGCCATGGTGGGAGTAGGGGTTTCAGTAGAAGCGGCCTCCGGCTGTGTGCCCTGTACGGGGATATCTTCAGGTGGCTTATCTCGTTCAGGTGTAGCTGTTGGCAGCTTAACCCGAATTGATCTGCCCTGATACTGCCCCACCAGCAGGTTGGATTCCCTATCGGATAGCATTGAGCCGCCCCAGGCCAACTGCCCCCCGCCGGTCGATCGGCCGGTAAGCCTGAACGATACGACCACACCTGAGTCGCCGGTAGCGGCCGCGTCCCCGAGCAGTGTGGCCAGGTAGTGTAACCGACCGGAGGAGTTGTTCACCTCCCTTCTGGCGACGTAGCTATTTGGGAGAAGCGGCCCTGGGGTAGGGCCGGAGCAGTAAAAAAGGTTGGCGTCAAACGAGATATTCAGATCGACACCGTACAGGCTGGAGGCGTTTCCGGCCACGACATCCACGGTGGTGTAGGAATTCACTAAGATATCGTCTTCCCGTGGCGAGAATCGAAAGGTGACCGGCGAGCTTTGAGTAGCCTTGCTCTGAGGCGAGAATAGCATGAGGAAGCCATAGGTAACAGCCAGAACGAGGGTGGCGAGCGCAACTCTCCGCACGGTTGACCTCAAAATGTTAGGTGGAAGGGAAGGCAGGCTGAGAGTATCGTTGTCAACGATCGACAGACGCAGTATAAATTAGATGATGAAGCAGTGTCAAGTACCGGAATATTGCAAAACCACCGGCTCTCGGTCCGTCTATCCGTTTAAACGTAGGGAAGGGGCTAGTCCCCTTCCGCCTCCCATCCGTTACCGTTGCGCCCTAACATCGTTATATCCACGGCAACACTTGCAACTTTACTGAGCCTCATGCACGTGGTAGTATTAGGATAAGTTGTTTAGGATAGTGCGATAGATGCAGCTTGCCGTAGCTCGGCCTGTAGCCCACCTTCTTAGCTACCGAGATCTTTTCTATAACCTGGTAGTGCGCGACCTCAAGGTCCGGTACAAGAAATCAGCCTTGGGGTTCATTTGGTCTCTCCTGAACCCGCTACTAATGATGGTAGTGTTCACGATCGTCTTCACCATTCTCACTGTTCCAACGGTGGAGAACTTCCCGGTGTTCGTGCTCACAGGCCTGGTCGCGTGGAACTTTACCGCCAACTCCATCACCGGCGCAGCGTACACCATCGTGGGGAACTCCACCCTGATCAACAAGGTGTACTTCCCCAGAGAGCTGCTGCCGGCATCGCTCGTGGCGTCCAACCTGGTGAACTTCCTGCTCACCCTGATCGTGCTGTTCGGCTTCATATTGGCCTTTGGGATCGAGCTGACGCCCATGGCGCTGCTGCTCCCCGTGATCATCGCCATTCAGGTGATGCTGGTGCTGGGGATCTCGCTGATCGTGGCCTCCGTGAACGTCTATTACCGGGACGTATCGGTGTTGCTGGAGGTGGGGGTGACCGCCTGGTTCTTCCTGACGCCCATCTTCTACCAGTTGGAGCGGATCCCGCAAAACATCAGCTTCCTGGGGATAGACGTCTGGCGCTGGGTGTACATGCTCAACCCGATGGCATCGCTGGTAACGGACTACCGGTACATACTGCTCTACGGCCTGCCGCCCATCAAACACACGGTTTTCGCCGTCGCAGAATCGGTAGCGCTGCTGGCCTTCGGCTACTGGCTGTTCAGGACCCTATCCGTCCGCTTCAGCGAGGAGTTGTAGCTATCAGCTATTAGCTATCAGCTATCAGCTTTCAGGAAGCTGTAGAAAGTTAGATGAGGGCGTAGCGGGTTACCACCGCAGGTAGTAGAAGCGGTGCTCACGTAGCACACTCCAGATCGGCAGTCCACGAAAACCGAAGATGCACCGGCTAAAAGCTGAAAGCTGACGGCTGAAAGCTGACGGCTGAAAGCTGATAGCTAGATATGGAGGCACAACAATCACAGTCGCCGTCTCTTTCCGGCAGGTATCCAAGCGATACGTCATAGACCGCGAGCGCAGCCGCACCTTCCAGGAGGTGCTGGTCAACCTGGTGCGCCGGCGGAAGACTCGACAGCAGCCTACCAAGGAGCAGTTCTGGGCGCTCCGGGAGGTGAGCTTCGACGTGCCTATCGGGAAGACCCTCGGCATCGTCGGGGACAACGGCTCCGGCAAGAGCACCGCGCT
>JBMNNU010000080.1:0-12718 GCA_050942695.1 Chloroflexota bacterium | reverse complement strand
CCTCCAACTCGAAGCGATGAAGCGCCTCCCCCAGGACGGGCGTAACCAGTTCCAACTGCTCAACCATCTCCAGCGGAACCATCCCTGCCTTCTCATCCGCTAGATGGATCGTCCCAAGTATCTTGCCTTCCCATCGAAAGGGTACTATTGCCACTGACAAGTACCCTCGGTTCACACACCCTCCGCGAAATCTCAAGCGCTGCCTCTCGCTCAGCCCTTCTATGAAGCTAACAGTGTCGTTGCTGTAAAACGAACCTAAAGCAGTCAAACAGGGTAGATCCTGGATCTCTGGCTTCCCAGCCACAACCCGAGTACATACGCACTTGTCCCGCTCTAAAGAGATCCAGTTATGATGCTCCCAGAACTCACGGCTGAACCCCCTACACGCCTCGTAGAGAATGTTGTCCTCCCGATCCAGCACACGAACCCCTACTCCCTGGCATCCGCTCCACTCCCGGATCAAATCCACCACAAACCCCAAATACTCATTCCGAGTCATGGCTGGCGCAAACAGCTTCAAAAGAGCTTCAATCAAGATTGGATACTTCCACCTCTGATGGCTATTTTCGGAAATCAGGCTCGATATTCCGTTGGTTACCATCCCATATTTTGGGTTGCTGAAACGAATGTTATCTAGTGAGGGATGCTTTTTCGCCATAGATTTCTCCTCGTTTTCAGAGGGTGATAGTCAATATATCGGCATTTTTCTGTGGCATTTCAGCTTTCGCTATAGAAATCAACAAATGCTGACAGGAAATACACAACTATTTACAGGTGAAAACGTCTAAGGGGAAATAATTATCGAATTACCACTATCGCACTCATCCGAAAATCAGGGGACAACAATCAGAACTCTTCCACAATAGGTATGTATACAGTGAAGGTGCTGCCCTTTCCCACATCAGTCGTCAGGTCTATGTAGCCGTAGTGATCCTCCACGATGGCCTGGACGATGCAGAGGCCAAGTCCCATACCTAACCGCTCGCTATCTGTCTTGGTACTAAAGAAGGGTTCGAAGATCTTATCTCTAATATTTGCAGGGACCCCGCAACCGTTATCAGATACGGCAACCTTGATATACTCTCCAGCTTCGTTCCGGTTGAAACCGTTCGAGGGGCTATCGGGCCGAACCTGCTCAGTTCTAACGGTCAAGAGCCCGACGCCTTCCATTGCCTCACAGCCGTTGGTGATAAGGTTGGTGATCACTCGCCGCAACTGAGAAAAAGACCCTTTCACACGCGGCAGGTCGGAGGCAAGTTCTACCACCATCGTCACATTTTCAAAGCGGCTCGCCATCTGGGTTATCGCCTGGTTCACCACCTGGTTGATATCCACCAGTTGCTGTGTATACTCTACCCTCCGCCCCAGCGCCAACAGGTTGTTGTTAATGTCGGCCATTTCCTGGGCAATATCCAGCATGCTGTCGCAGTATCGGTATACAGGGTTGTCAGCGGGTATCCGTTTCTTGATCAGCTCGGTGTAAGTGACAAGTGTCGTGGGCGACTTGCCCAGCGATACGCCCCGCGGTCTCAAGCCGTTGAGAACGATTCAACTGCTTCAATGCCTGGTCGTATTGGAAGGCAATGGCCACAAGGTCGGTGAAAGCTAAAGACAAATTTACATCATCTTCAGTAAATCCCCCTAACTTGTTGCCGAGGCCAAGCAACCCTATGACGTTGCCTCGCACCTTAATCGGAATAAATGCGACATTATTTTGAATCACATGGCCTTCAGGGAGGGATCTCGCCCATCCGCTTTCTTGAAAGTGGTTCACCCAAATCGGTTTACCGCTTCGATAAACTTGCTGCTTCAATTCTCGAATCGGTATTGGATCATTCATGTCTACCTGGCATGGAACGTCCCCAAGGTCCAGGAAGAGCATTTCGTTATCGTTTCTTTCCTTATTAAAAAGGGCTATATACCCCGATCGCGCTCCCACCAATGACTTGCACATATCGAGAATGGTTCGTACCGCTTGCCCAAGCTCTCGCTGCTCCAGAATCGCACGTACGCAGGTCAGAAGCGCTGTAGTCTGTTTAGTTTTCTCTCGAAGTTCCCCCATGCTGCTGTGAAGATGGTTTTCTTCCTTTTCTCTCAATCCTGTTGCAGCCAACTAACCGGTACTGCTAACGATTGCGCCCCACCGGATATCGTTAGAGAGTCAGCCAATTGACGCAGCTTTTCTTCTGCCTGCCTGATCTAAACAATAAATGAAGCGATCCATCCAAAATCAATATTCAGTCATATTAATATTGTACCATGTTATTGAAGCAAGAAAAACCAAATCTGCTTTGTTGTTGTAAAAAGTGAATGAAAAGCAATTTGAGAGGGAATTTACGGCGGCGCCCGAGCGCCAGAGAGTATATCTATTCATGGGACCTGATAGCAAACATCAACAACTGCGAATGTTGATATCATCAGCCGTTGACCTATTTACCGGCTTTGCTGCTGCAGTGGCTGAGAGGTTCTGCCGATCATTTTAGCGTTGGCCAAAACCTCTATTCTGCTAGCAGGAACTAGAGTTCGGTATTCGCTCTCGATTTATGTAACCAGTACTCGCGCTTTCAAGGCACAAACAAGCAACCCAGAACCATTTTGAATCTGAAAGAGGGAATTCTAATGAGGCTCACAATCCAGACCAAATTGATGGCAGGCTTTTTAGCTGTCCTAATGCTTACTGGCATCGTAGGCTATCTGGGCATCTCTAACATCGGGGCGGTTGGAGGTTTAATGACCTCAATGTATGAGGATCGGCTTGTGACGGTCGAGAATCTAAACGCTGCTACCATCAGCCTTCATCGCATGCGGGTTAACATTTTGGAACACCTTATCGCGGATGATATAGCGAGGATGGACGAGGTTGAGAAGAAGATAGCAGATTATGAGATAGATATCCAATCGCGTATCAACAAATATAGTAAGACAACGATAACCCAGGAGGAAAAAGAGTGGTTAGCCAAGTGCCAGGCAAGCTGGCCAGCTTATCAAGCAGTTAAAGACGACATCATCAAGCTTAACCGCGATGGAAATGATGAGCAAGCCATGGCCTTATTTACTGGAGAGGGGCGCCAGAGGCTGGCCCCAGTCCAGGAGGCCTTGCAACAATTGCTAGTCATAAACAGCAGGATCGCCAGCGAGGCCAACGAACAGGGCAAAGCAACCGAAGCATTCAGCCGTAACCTAACACTGGCTGTCATCGCTTTCACAATCTTGCTGGGTTGCGGAATTGCTTTCTTCATCTCAAGGGCTATCTCCAGCGGCGTACGAAAGATGGCACTCGCCGCCGACGGTCTCTCAGTTGGCGATGTCGACCAAAAGATCACCGTGAAGGGCTCCGACGAAGTCGGCCAGATGGCTCGCTCGTTCTCCAACATGATCGATTACATGAAAGAGATGGCCTTCGTTGCTGGCGCCATATCCAAAGGAGATCTCACACGGCAAATTGAGCCCAAGTCCGAGAAGGATGCCCTCGGCATCGCCTTCCATCGGATGATCGAAAACCTGCGCCAGATCGTAGGTGGCCTAGCAACCTCGGCTTCGACTCTCACCGCCGCTAGCCAACAGCTCTCCGCCGCCTCCGAGCAAGCAGGAGCCGCAACCCAGCAGATCACCACAACAATCCAGCAGGTCGCTCGCGGCACTCAGGAGCAGAGTTCTTCTGTCCAAGAGACCTCAGCCTCCGTCGAGCAGCTTTCTCGCGCCATCGACCAGATTGCCAAGGGTGCGCAGGACCAGGCGAAATCGGTGGAGAAGGCCTCTGCATCTGTGGATGAATTGAACGCATCGATCGCAAAAGTATCAGGGTTATCCAGCGACGTTCAAAAAGTGGCGCAGGAATCGGAAAGAACGGCTACCTCAGGGGGTGACTCAGTGAAAAAAACCCTGCAGGGGATGGCCGCTATCAGGGAAAGTACCCAGGAAGTAGGGAGCAAGATCCAGGAACTGCGGGGGTACTCAGAGCAGATCGGTGCAATAGTCGATGCTATCGACGACATCGCAGAACAAACCAACCTCCTGGCGCTTAACGCCGCTATCGAAGCGGCACGGGCAGGCGAGCACGGCCGGGGCTTCGCCGTCGTGGCCGATGAAGTCCGAAAGCTAGCCGAAAGGTCCTCGCGAGAGACCAAGCAGATAGCAGAATTGATTGCTCAGGTTCAAAGGGGAACGCAGGAGGCAGTGCAAGCTATGGAGCAGGGCAACAAGGAGGTGGAGATGGGCTCCAAGCTAGCTGAAGAGGCCGGAGAAGCCTTGAAGGCGATCCTGGCTGGGGCTCAAGAGTCGGCAGAGCAGGTTAACCAGATCGTTGCCGCCGTCTCGCAAATGGAAGTAGCCTCCCAGCAGGTCGTCTCACTCATGGATAGCGTATCAGCGGTGATCGAAGAGTCCACAGCCGCCACCGAAGAGATGGCCACATCAAGCCAGCAGGTTACCGGGGCTATAGAGAGGATTTCGGCGGTCTCTGAGGAGACCAGTGCTTCAGCAGAAGAAGTCAGCGCCTCTACCGAGGAGATGAGCGCTCAGGTCGAGGAGATGGTGGCCCAGGCGCACAGCTTAGCCCAGATGTCGGCGGAGTTGCAGTCCATAGTCGCTCAATTCAAGACTGATGACGAAGGCCAGCAGGGTGCACAGGTGACGATGAGGCGCCGCAAGGACGATTGGCAGGCAGACCAATCCTCCGCTGTGGTGCCGGTTGGCCAAGCCAATCTAAGATCGATCGGTTAGTACCAGCGCATCTGGAATACAGCCATTGCCAGCCTAACGCGATGCAATAACACTCGGATGCCTATCAAACATATCGAGTACAAGTGCAACTCTCCTTCCTCCCCCTTTGTTGGGTTAATCCGATAGTGGGGGTGGAGGGAGAGTTCGAAATAGTGGACGCCAACGGCGTCACCTTGGGAAAAGTTTACGAAATAATAGAAGATGGTTCATCCCCGGAAGCGGTAACCTGCCCCTCTCACAGTTTCAATAAGATCGAGCTGGGGGCAGCAAGTTCTTAGCTTCTGCCTTAAGCCCCCTATATGGACGATGACGGTCCTAGTATAGTCAGAGGCGTCGTATCCCCATACCTTCTCTAACAGCTCTCCCTTTGAAAAAACCTGGCCTGGAAAGCTCATTAACAATGCGAGGAGGTCGAACTCCTTGGGCTTTAATGGTAGCACCCTACCCGAGCAGGTTGCGCGTCGGGAAATCAGGTCTACCTGCAAATCTTCTTTAACCAAGACACTCGGGAGAGTCCCATCATTAATAGTAGAGTCCAGCTCCTTCCTCCGGAACTGGGCTTTAATCCTGGCCATCAGTTCTCGAAGACTAAAAGGTTTAGTCAGGTAATCGTCGGCTCCCAACTCCAGGCCAAGGACTTTGTCGATTACATCATCTTTTGCCGTTAGCATCAAAATCCTGACGTTGCTCTCCTGCCTAAGGATACGGCATACATCAAGCCCGTTAATTTTCGGCATCATAACATCTAGAATAATTAGGTCAGGCGAAGCCTCTCGCGCGCACTTGAGCCCAGCTTCGCCGTCACTCGCTATCAATACATCGTACCCCTCTTCTTCCAGGGCAGCTCGGAGGCTATTTGTTAACTTCAGTTCATCATCAATTACAAGAATCTTCGCCAAAGTTATCCATCACTCCCAACTACCTTTATTCGTAGTAATAATCGATCTATCATAAACCTCAACAAATTCATACAGCCGCCGCATCGTACTCGGCAACTTCTGTCAAATATCCCCCAGTATAAACATTATTTCGGACAATTATGAATTGATCAACATTTGCTGCTCATATGATCAACAAGTGTTGACTTAATCAGTTATATTGGAAAGCTCATTGATGCAGGCTTAATTGATTACTCATCTTTCGGAAGGCAAATATCAGCAGAAATAGCCATACAGCGCCGATAACGTACCCTGCGGCCACATCGCTCGCCCAATGTGCACCGAGAAACACCCGAGAAGGCCCGACCAGTATTATCAGCAAAGAGCTAAATGCCACCGAAAACCATCGAACCGCGCCCTTAAGATTGTTGTAGGCCAGATAAGCCAGGAAGCCAAAGAACACCTCGAAGAAGACTACGTGACCGCTGGGGAAACTGTAGCGGTTTATACTGCTCAAAATGCCATCTTCGAAACCAGGGCTCGGACGTGTGCGATGAGTCACGGCTTTAAGAAGAAAGCTGATGGCGGGTCCGGTAAAGGTTGCCAGGACGAAGAGGGCTTCGAGTCTCCTGCGCCAGAGGAGCAGCAGAGCGGCTGCGGATGCAATCATTACCGCTCCTGAGAAAGGCCGACCCAACTCGCTCACCCCTCGCATGATGAGCGCCGTGCGGGAGCCTGCGAGCGGATCGCTCGCACTCCCAGGAAGCTCGTTCCAGCGCCATATTTTGGGGCTTTTAGCAAATGCCGGGGAATTATTGCCGGAGTATCTGGCCTTGAGATGCTGGGTCGCTCGCGATAGCAGGACTGCAGAGGGGAGAAACAACACGAGCGCCGGAAGGATAGCCCTCTTCATTACCCCTCCAGGTTGGCGAGTGTGTTCTCTCCTCCCATCTCGATTTCATTGCGCAGGTAGTGTGCCTATAGCTTTGGGGCTACTTCTAACCGCGCAGGCCGGATAAAATGCTCAAAATCCCCGCCACGGCAATTAGAAGAGCCACTATAGCCCGGTACAGATCGCCGGGAGCACGCTTGAAAGCCTCCGCACCTAGCCAGATCCCTACCGATAATGCCGGCACCATGGCGACGCTGACCAACAGAGCCTCAATCCGGACCAATCCGCCTAGCCAGAAGCCGACTACGGTGAGCACACTTAGGGGGCCAAAGAACCCCAGCAACGTTCCCCGCATCAACTCCTTCTCGTGTCCCTGGCTCATCAGGCAGAGCACGACCGGCGGCCCGCCCATACTGGTGCTGCTGTGCAGTAGGCCGCTAATCACCCCGGAGACCAACAACCAGGGGCGCTCCCTTTTCAGGGGCGGAGTTACGCTGAAGTAGACCAGCCCACCGAGCAAAAACACAGCCACCCCTATCAGCACCCGCAACGGGTTCGGGTCCAAACTGGCGAGCACCAACAATCCTAAGGGGATACCTGCAAGGGCGCCAATCAACAGTAAGCTCACCCGGTTCACAGAGACGTGATTCCGATTCTTGAAGGTAATGCTGAGTGAGAGAGCGCCGTTGAGAATAGTGGATACGATAACCACCTGGTGCGGGTCCCACACCAGCGAGAAGAGCGGTGCCAGCACTAGGGCAAAGCCGAAACCGGACATCGATTGGGCTATAGCCGCGATGAATACCATGGCGCTGGCAACAGCGAGGAACGATAGGCTCAATTCCATGAGGTTGACAATTATCCCTTTCTGAGAGGTAGCGTTCAGCGGGGGTTAGTCTTTCACCCTACGGCTAATTAGTCAACTATACCCCCCACCATGGTACAATTCCTGATTGCGTGGTTGATCAAGTACAGAGGGTAAAGTAGGAAAGTACGAACGGCCACTCCTATTACAGGCTTTTTCCCTATTATATTGGTTTCATTGCATAATTGCACCGGATATATAATGCCGGGCTGGAGGAAGTACAGTTACCATGACAAGTTTAGAAGATATGGGCGCCGACCTCATCCGAGAGATGGAACAAAAGAACGCGGCCAGAGAGCAGGCGCTGGCGGCCTCTCGAGAGCTGACGCGCTCCTGCGCCCTTAGCATCCGGGCTGTACATCGGGGAGAGAACGACAAGGCCCGAGAATTGCTGGACAAAGCGAAGGCTATCAGTGACCAGATGATATCGAATCTAAAAGACCAACCCGAGTTCCGCTATGCCGGCTACGTCCAGGACTCCCAGAAAGAGCTGGCTGAGGCCTTCATAACCTACGCCTTGATCAATCGGGAGCCGATCCCATCTCGCCAGCAATTGGGAGTGGAGCCCGCTCCCTACATGAACGGCATGGGAGAAACGGTGGGGGAGCTTCGCCGCTTCATCCTGGACAAGCTGCGCCAGGGTGAGATGGATCGGTGCGAAGAGATCCTGCAGGTGATGGATGACATCTACAGCATCCTCGTGACCATCGACTTTCCGGATGCCATGACAGGTGGGTTGCGGCGGACTACCGATTTGGTACGCGGCATTATGGAGAAGACCCGAGGAGACCTCACCACCGCCCTTCGCCAGCGAGACCTGCAGTTGGCCCTCGAGAAGCAATCGGCTGCCAGCGGCCAGCCATCAACCTCCGGTCTGGAAGAACCCGAGTTGACCTTCGAGGATTCAGGACTCAAAACCCAGGGCTCAGGACTAGCAGAGTAGCTATGGTTCGACTGTTCACTGTTCTGGCCGACCGCTTTACAAAAGCCGGAAAGGAGCTGTTCCTGGTAGGGGGATCGGTGCGAGATCGCTTACTGCGGCGCCCCAGCCCGGATCTGGACTTCGCAACCGACGCTACACCTCCGGAGACCGAGTCGATTCTGGCTCAACGGTGGCCCCAAGGGACCAACCTCACTATCTATAAGATAGGTGAGAAATTCGGCACAATCGGGGCGATTATCGACGGCCAGCGTATCGAGATCACAACCTATCGCGGGGAGACATATCAGGACACGAGGAAGCCCGACGTGGAGTTCCTCCGGTCGCTGGAGGAGGATCTGGCTCGGCGGGACTTCACGATCAACGCGATGGCCATGGCCGTCGACGGAAAAATAATAGACCCTTTTGGAGGCCGATCCGACCTGGTTGGCCGGTATCTTCGCGCGGTGGGGAACCCGCAGGAACGCTTCAACGAAGATCCTCTCCGGATGCTCAGAGCAATACGCTTCGCCTGCCAGTTGGGCTTCGAAATCGAGCGGGATACCTACGCCGCCATCATCCGCAAAGCTCATATGCTGCGAACGATCAGTTGGGAGCGGAAAGCGGAGGAGATGAACAAAATACTGCTCTCCACCCGTCCGGCCGAGGGTTTGAAACTGCTCTACAACAGCTACCTGCTAGATCACGTGATCCCGGAGCTACTTCCAATGATAGGGCTTCAGCAGAGGGGCGATTACCATCACAAGGACGTGTGGAGGCACACCCTCCAGGTTGTCGAGAACACTCCAGCCGACCTGACTCTACGCTGGGCGGCAACCCTTCACGATATCGCCAAGCCTGCTACCAAGACTGTGGACGGAACCGAGGTGCACTTCTTCGGGCACGAGATGCTGGGAGCGGATATGGCCAGGCAGGTTCTCCTGAGGCTCCGCTTCAGCTCTGAGTTTGTGGAGCGCGTCACCAAGCTGGTGCGAATGCACCAGCGCATCAACCTCTACGAGAGCGATTGGACCAACGGGGCGGTGCGCCGCTTCGTCCGAGAGGCCGGTGAGGAGCTCCCCCTGCTGTTCGCGCTATCCAAGGCCGATATCACCAGCCAGCGGGAGGCCAAGGTGGCGGCGCGGTTGGCCCTGGTGCGAGAGCTAGAGCAGCGTGTTGAGCAGCTCAAGGCGGAGGAAGAGATCGAAAAGATCAAAAGCCCTCTGGACGGCAACGAGCTGATGGCTATTTTCAGCCGCCCTCCCGGCCCCTGGATCAGAGATGTAAAGGAAAGGTTGCTGAACGCGGTCTTGGATGGAGAGATTGCTTCAGACGACAAAGCGGGCGCCGAGGCGATCGCCCGGGAAATGCTAGCAGGGGTGGATGCCCCACCCGAATCCCCTGTTGGATGAAAGCATTATCACGCACCATACCGGCCACAACTGTCTGGGGGATGTATTAAACTACTGGCCGCTGCATAGGTATGTAAAAGCGGGTCCAGGGTGCAACGCCTGGCGGGGCTTGGGGTGCCCCCAATAATTTACTTTTCTATGCAGGGGGCATTAATGATGTCGATTGCAGGTGTCAAGTAAATGTCGCGCATTACGTTGACCCTCATCCTAGCCAGCGTTGTCGCTAGCGCTACCTTCTTGGTAGCTACAGCGGTAGCCGTGGCCAATCCCGCGCCGGAGTTTACCTTGGGATTCAAAGCGCTAGCCGATCAGCTCCCAGGTATCGTTGGGGACCCCGTCGGAAGCGAATACATCACCCAAGAAGGCGACTCCATCCAGCAGACCACCCACGGTTTGCTGGTCTGGCGCAAGGCTGATAACTTGACGGCCTTTACCAATGGCGCTATGACCTGGGTTAGCGGCCCTGAAGGTGTTCAGGCCAGGTCAAATAGTGAGCGATTCTCGTGGGAAGCTGTGCAGACGCAAGGGGAGGGGGAAGTGTCTGATCTCTCTGGCCTGCAATCCAACGCTCCTTTGAAACAGATTACTAAGCCCGGTATCACCTCCCTGAACGACCGTTTTTTGATATTGAACATGCACGGCGCCCTCTTTCACCAGGAGCCGCGAGATTTCCAAGAGAACGTTGCCTATGCCCAGTGGATGAGAGCAGGTGTCATCCGGGTTTTCGCCACCGACAGCAACAGCTTCAAACCATGGGATGGAAAGCAGGTGGGTAACCGTATCGCCGATGCGGCGCCCTTCCTTAGGTCTGCGAACGTGAAGCTACTGGTTGCCCTCGTCAACAATCATCAACCCGTTCCAGGTGAAGCCCCCGAAAGCTCGGGTTGGATGGACGGCTACTATCAGTTGTTGCTCCCCTTCTACAAACATAATTGGCGGGGGGCCTACCTGCAGTTCATGCAGGATCTGGTCAATACAGTCAAGGAACGAGGGGCGCTGGATGTAATCTTCGCCTGGGAGCTAGGAAACGAGCTACACACCCCCGAGGATCCCTGGGCTATCGCCCCATTCATAATCGAGGTCACTCAGGAGCTCCGCCTTCTGGACCCCCATACCCCCATATTGCCAGGGATAATGGGGGTCAACCACCTTCAGCCCTGGACGCCTCACTCGGACGTCGCCCGCTGGGTTTACTGTGAGGCGCCGGTCGACGCCTACACGCTCCATGCTTACGATTGGGTAAGCCACGAGCAGCCGGGCGACATGCCCATCTCCTGGGATCTGGACTACATCACTGCTGAGCCCTGCCGCAACGGTCGCAGGCTGCCGGTGATCGTAGAAGAGCTGGGCACCTCGCGGGTGCTCCCCAACGTCTACGCAGCTCATCAGGAACAGCTCCGACTGGAGCAGGAGATCCGGCAGCTTCGTTTTGTTCTGGACTATCCCCAGGTTATCGGTATCGGAGCCTGGAACGGAGAGAGTCCCAAGGTTGTCGATCGGCTTTACCTGGACAACCGCCGCGGGCTCGCATCGTATGGCAACGGCGCTGCCGGAGGGGGCTCGTGCTACGATCCGCAGCCGGATACTGCCCCCGGCGTGCGTTGCCAACTAGAACAGGTGTTGCGCAACCTCCCCAAGCGCCCGTAAAACCTCGATCGTTGATAGGAGTTACGTGGTGGGATGCCTTTCCGCTTCGAGTATAAATCTAGGTCATCAGCACTCAGAATCAAATTCCCAGAACCCAGAACCGTCCTCAGGACTCAGGACCCAGGACCCAGAACCCAGAACTACACCAAACAGCCCATAGACTCAACCGCGTAACTAGTATCATTCGGTAGGTGGCCTCCAGAAATCGAGCAGATATTCGAAGGTGGTGCCCATCGTTATGTAATTGCTGGGCCAGCCGAAAATGCCAATCCTGTTTACGATGTTCGTACGATCCCAGATGATGGTATTTCTCAGCTCGTAGCCGACACTCCTCAAGCTTTCTATCACCATCACGTGGAGCGTTATCCGTTCGTTCTCCCACCAAATATCGGGTACGTTGATCACACAGTGCGCGCGTGGCCTCAACAGGGGCAGCAAACGGCGAAATATGGTGGCTATTTCCTGAGAGTAGGCTTGCAGGTCGAGAGTCCCAAGGTCTCTGGGGTCCTGCGAGTACTGCTCCACCCTTAGGAACTGGCCGTTCTTGCGAAGGCTGCTTTGGCGACTCTTATTCTTCCGCTTTCGATTCAGCAGATTCGCATAAGGGGGCGATGTGAGTATCAAGCTCACCGTATCTGGGGCTAAATAATGGCCGATATTCCGGGCATCTTCACAGAGAACATGCTGATTTACGCCATCTACTCGAGCAGTAGCTTCTAACCGCGAGCGAGCTAATTCCACGTACTCGGGCTTCAGGTCAAAGCCAACGCTGTTCCTTCCTGTGTCACGAGCTGCTACCAGCGTGGTTCCACTCCCTACGAAGGGGTCCAAAACCAGTTCCCCCCGGTGCGTAAACAGCTCGATCACCCTTTGCGCAAGGGAAATGGGGTAAGCTGCCGGATGGAGACTCTTATCGCGGACATCTCGTGAGCTGTAGTAGAACTGCCAGATCCCAATCTGATATTTATTCCAACTTTTAGCGTCCAGGCAGTTGATATGATTTGGCGGGCAGTCGCAGATCCGTTCGTAGCCGATTTCGACCCTGCCAGCCTTCATTTTTCCAAGGCACCCCCTGATGCTTCTCGCCTAGAGATGCATCCGTTGTGCCATGTAACATGATGCCTAAGTATGGTTCGCGGCACGAGTCACAATGTAGCATCAGGCCTTGTGTCTGACGTGGTACCTCGTCGGGGACGAGCCTCGACGCTACAGATCTGGCTATTTGTGTGAACCATCCCTGTGCCTATCTGAGCAGCGCTCAGCTCACTTTATTTTCCGCTCAGTGCTTTCATCACCTCGGCAAGGAAGCTGTCCTCCGGCAAAGCCCCAACGAACTGAGTCTTTTCGTTCACCACTATCTTCGGAACGCTCATTACCCGGTAT
>JBMNNU010000079.1:0-12831 GCA_050942695.1 Chloroflexota bacterium | reverse complement strand
GTGATAGCACCACTGGCTCAGGAGAGGGAGCTAGCCGCTGCCATACTCAAGGAAACAACTACGCTTGGGGTGAGGATAAGCAGGACTAGTCGATTTACAGCCGCGAGACGTGTGGAGACTGTGAACACTCCTTTTGGGGATGTAAGGGTAAAGGTCAAGCAGTTTGATGGGAGGGAGCACTGTTCGCCCGAATACGATGATTGTGCGAGAGTAGCGAGGGAACAGGGACTCCCGCTGGTGGAAGTAGTGCAGGCTGCGCTGGATGCATGCAGTAGGAGAGCGTAGCTATTTAACCTGGGACGTGCGGCTACATTGAGATGAGCAACCCTGTCGGAGGTAGCCGGTTCGAGATGAAAGCCCTGATTCTCGCAGCGGGTGAGGGCACAAGGCTCCGCCCGCTAACTTTGACCTGTCCTAAGCCGATGCTTCCGGTGGGAGATGCCCCCCTGCTGGTGCACATTATCCGCTGGCTGCGGGGGCAGGGAATCCGGGATGTGGCGATCAATCTGCACTACCTGCCGGAGGTAATCACAGCTTACCTTGGCGATGGGAGCCGTTTCGGTGTCCAGATCACCTACTCCTACGAAGACCCTATCCTGGGTTCGGCTGGCGCTGCCAAGAAGCTGGAGGGGTTTCTGAGTTCGCCATTCCTTGTGGTTTATGGGGACATGCTTCTGGATGTGGATCTGGAACCTTTGGTAAAGCTGCACAGATCCAGTGGCTCGGCAGTGACTATCGGGCTGATGGAGGTGGACGATCCTTCCTCCAAAGGGGTCGTGCAGCTAGATGAACGGGGGCGGGTGCTGCGGTTCGTAGAGAAGCCGAGGCCGGGGGAGATCCAGGGGCGATTGGTCAGTGCAGGCATCTACCTGGTTGAGGCCTCGGTCATTGAACAGATCCCAGCCAATAGCTATTACGATTTTGGCCACGACCTGATACCTCGCTTGTTGAGTGAGGGAGTGCCCCTGTTTGCGAGGCTGCTGGATGGCTATCTGCTGGATATTGGAACCCCAGAGAGCTATCAGAAATCCCAGGAGGATGTATCGAGATTGGGCCGGTACTGGGGATTGTTGGAAACCACGGATGGGTAACGAGCAAACAAAGCCGATAGGTCTAAGCAGGACTCAGATAACGAAGCCAGAGGCGGTAGATTGCGATGAATACTGGGATCTTTTGAGAACGGTATCGGTGAGATGGAGATGAATGACAACAAGCCAGCAACAAGAACGAGCAGTAAGGGCTCGGGTCCAGGTTTGTTGAGAACCGCGCTGGGAATAGTAATCAGTCTCGGCTGCCTGGTGTTGCTGCTGTGGAATCTGGAGTGGGCTCAGTTCTGGTCGACTCTGCAGGGGGCCGATTACTGGTGGCTCCTTCCAGCCCTTCTTGCTGTTTTGATTGATGTCTGGATCAAGGTGATCAAGTGGCAATTGTTGTTGCTTCCGACAGGGAAGACTTCATCCATCAACCTTCTCTACAGCATCTGCGTCGGCTACCTCGTCTCGACAGTGCTTCCGGGGCGATTGGGGGAGTTGGCCAGGATTTACTTCCTTGCGAGGATGGAGAGAGTGAGTGCCATTGCGGTGCTATCTACAGTGGCGGTTGATAGGGTGTTAGACGTGGTGGCGGTAGCCCTGCTGCTGGCGATTGTATTGCCCACGGCCGACCTGCCAGCGTGGGTGGGCCAGTCGGGCCTGCTGGTTGGGATTGGAGGGGTAGGCCTGCTAGGGGTTTCTGTGGCTATGGCGTATCCTTGGGGTCGATCTCTGTTTTTTAAACTTTTAGCGATCCTTCCAAACTTCCCCGGCAAGGCGATTGCGGAAAAATGGGCGGAGGCGCTCTGTCTTGGCTTGGAAGGGCTGAGGGGCAAAGGGTCGTTTGCGAAAATCGTGGCCGCAACTCTGGCTATATGGCTAATAAATGTCTTCATTTTCTACTTTGGGATGCTTTCTTTTCACATACAGGCTCCATTGTGGGCCGCGGCCATGGCTGTTGCGCTCACCAACCTGGGGATGGTGGTCCCCTCTTCTCCCGGTTACGTGGGGGTTTACCACTACCTTGTGGTGTTAGCCCTGGGCGCTTATGGGGTGGAACGGGAGATTGCCCTCGGCTACGGGGTGGTGATGCATCTTCTCTGGATCCTGCCGGTGGGGCTTATTGGCGCTTTTGCCCTTTGGCGACGTGGGCTCACCCTGATGGGTTGGCGAGAGGGTATCGAAAGCAACGACCCCGCAATTGACGCCACGCAAGAAGCTAGAGGGTGACCATTTCATCTCCTTCGTCACCCCCCAACCTCTTTTTTCATCACCCCCGGATTCTCTTTCGTCACCCCCGCGAAAGCGGGGGCCAGTGATCTCCCATCTACTCGTGAGGCCACCCTACACGACAACGTGGACCCCTGGATGCCCGATCAGGTCGGGCATGACAGTCTAGGGAAGGCCCACCTTCGGTAGACTGTTACTTTGTCTGTGAACCATGCCTTGCCATGGCCGAAACGGCATAGTTGTTGCTCTGTTGGAATAGCAGCATTATCGAGAACGTCTCGGATTCATCGAGATGGAGTCGAAAGCTGTAGGCTGAAGGTGATAGCCGGTAAGGAACAAGCTGTGGATCCGATCGAACGCTACCTGAAAGAAGTGGTTGAGATGGTAGATGCCCTGCCCAGAGAGAAGATCTGGCAGGTGGTGCAGGCTATTCAGGAGACCAGAGACCGGAATGGGCAGGTTTTTATATTGGGCAACGGGGGCAGCGCCGCGCTGGCCTCTCACATGGCTACTGACCTGGCGAAGACCTCTATTGTCCCCGGCGTCAGGCGGATCAGGGCGATCTCGCTCGCGGACAACGTATCCTTGATCACGGCCTGGGCCAACGATACATCCTATGAAGACGTCTTTGCGGAGCAATTGACCAACCTACTCCAGTCAGGGGACCTGGTGATCGCCGTCAGCGGGAGCGGCAACTCCTCTAACGTGTTGAGAGCTGTAAAGGCAGCAAAGGCTAGGGGGGCTCGGACCGTAGGGTTCACCGGGCGGCCTGGCGGCAAGCTTAAGAATAATGTTGACATAAGCATAGTTGTGCCCAGCCGACGGATAGAGCAGGCGGAGGATGCTCACCTTATCCTCGACCACGTCATCTCAGTCGCCCTGCGCGAGGCGGAGATGGTAGCGGTGGCAGCGAGCGGGGATGGAGGTACTCGAAAGCGAGGCTAGCGGTTGAAGACTGTGTTTATCGACCGTGACGGCGTAATCAACCGCAACAGGGGTGACCACGTTAAAGCTTGGAGCGAGTTCGTCTTTCTGCCTCGAGCCATCGAAGCCCTGGCGGAGCTGACGCGGTGGGGGTTGCGGTTCGACGGATTCTGGTGGAAGAGAAGCTGGTAGAGGCTAGACCGCTGGAGAAGGTCGGATTTATCAGATCCATGTCCTTTAGGTAAAATACCGTATGCATCATTAGCATTGTGATTGGGGGGCGGAGTGTGTCGATGGATAGGAGACAGGGCTTGATCCTGATAACAGGAGGGGCCGGCTTCATCGGCAGCAATTTGGGATATTACTATCTGTCCCAGGGTAGAAGGGTTCGGATTTTCGATAACCTTTCTAGAAGCGGCGCGGAAATCAATCTCGGGTGGCTGGAGTCGCTGGGGGGCAGGCAGTTGGAGACCGTCGTTGCCGACGTTCGCGATTACGCGGAGCTAAGGAGAGCAGTTGCAGACGCTGATGTCGTATTCCATCTGGCCTCTCAGGTGGCTGTTACCGCGTCTGTCTTGGACCCCCGCCACGATTTCGAAGTCAATGCCCTGGGGACCTTAAATTTGCTGGAAGCAGCCCGCGAGTCAAGGCATCTCCCCATCGTCGTTTTCTCTTCTAGTAACAAGGTTTACGGGAAGCTGAGCGGGGTGAGGATCAACCTTTCCGGTGGAGGCTACACCCTGCAGGATTTGCCATTTGGGGTTCCAGAGGATTGGCCTTTGGACTTCTGCTCCCCCTATGGCTGCTCCAAGGGCTCTGCCGATCAGTACGTTCGGGACTATGCTCGGCTTTACGGACTACCTACAGTGGTTTTCCGCCAATCCTGTATATACGGACCTCACCAGTTCGGCAACGAGGACCAGGGTTGGCTGGCTCATTTCGTTTTCTCCGCTCTCCTCGGGCGCCCCATAACCATCTTTGGGGATGGCTTCCAGTCCAGAGATACTCTACACGTTGCAGATCTGGTTCGAGCCTTCGACCAGGCTGTTCAGAGGATAGATGTGACGCGAGGGAAAGTTTACAACCTGGGGGGTGGCCCCGGGAATGTGATCTCGCTTCGACAACTGCTGCTGTTGTTGGAGGGGATGTTAGATAGGCGGCTGGAGGTGGTTTACGACGATTGGCGGCCAGGAGATCAGCGTGTATATGTGAGCGATATCCGGAGGGCGATGGGTGACCTCCGCTGGGCCCCCGAGATACCGGTGAAACGGGGGTTAGGCATGCTGTTGGATTGGGCTCGGCAACATGTCCGGTCGACCGACCTGGCATCGATGGGGGCACATATCTTGCCGACCTGAGACTCGCTTCCGAGCGCGCGAGCTTATAGAAGACCGGTCTCGGAGGCCGTTATCGCCTCGAAACCGGGGTTGAGGGCAAGTTTTCGGGAACAAGATAGACTTAGGTAACAGACCATGGGCCGGGGGTATCCTGATGGCGAGGGGCAAGGGACCCGAACTGGATATTGATGATCTGATCTCCAAAGGGAAAGAACGGGGTTATCTCAGCGTAGACGACATAGAGTCCTACCTGGGGACCGCCGATCCGGCCATGGTGGAAGCCGTAGACCACGTCCTGTTGGAAGAGGGCATCGAGGTGGTCGAGTCCGATGACGAAGAGGTGGCTGCTCAGGAAGACAACACCCTGGATAGAGAGTTAGATGAACTGGAAGCGGCCGGCCACGTCGTCAACGAAGACCCCCTCTTATCGTATATGCGAGACATCGCAGATGTCCCCCTGCTGACCGCGGAACAAGAGGTTGAACTGGCAAAGCGAATCGAACAGGGCGATTCCGAAGCCCTCGAAAAGTTTATCATGTCCAACCTCAGGCTGGTGGTCAGCGTCGCTAAGCGCTACACAGGCCGGGGGCTGCCGCTCCTCGACCTGATCCAGGAGGGAAACATTGGTCTTATGCGCGCCGTTCAGAAGTACGATTGGCGCAAAGGTTTTAAGTTTTCTACCTATGCCACCTGGTGGATACGGCAGGCGGTAACCCGTTCTATCGCCGACAAGGCAAGGACCATCCGGCTCCCCGTCCACATGGGGGAGGCGATTACCAAGATGAATCAGGTTACTCAGAAGCTCACTCAGGAGCTGGGACGAGAGCCTACGGAGGATGAGCTGGCAACGGCTCTGGGTGTGAACGTCCAGAAGGTGCGGGATGCTATCAAAGCCGCCCATGTTCCCTCATCCCTGGAATCCCCCATTGGGCAAGAAGAGGAATCGGAGCTAGCCGACCTGGTGGCTGACGAGGTCTCACAGCATCCGGAGGATGCTGTGTACGAGATGCTGCTGAAGCGGGAGACTCAGGAGGCGTTGGGGTCTGTGCTGACTCCACGCGAGCAGTTGGTGTTGCAATTACGTTTTGGGTTGGGTAACGGCCACGTGTATCCCCTGGAGAAGATAGGGGATGTGCTGGGCATTACCCGTGAGCGTGTGCGGCAGATAGAGGCCAAGGCTCTCGAAAAGCTGCGCCACCCCTCGGTAGCCAAGGCTCTGCGCAGTTACCTCGGATAAGCCAGCTTCCAGAATTCTACGTCTTATACTGATACACATCGCTTTGCCCTACCGCCTATGTATATGGCAGGTATTTACCCAATGCGCGTGTTGACCGGGCAGCGAGGACGCGCTCATCCCGCACCGGTTGGCTCTCGCTGTGCGGCTTTCCATAGTGCGACGATAGTCAGCCCGGCAATGAACCCCCCGATGTGAGCCCAGAAAGCAACTCCTGACCCCCGTACGCCGGCAAACCCCAACTCGAGGAGAGCGCTGGCCAGTTGGAAAGCGAACCAAACTAGTATCAGCAGCACTGCTGAAACCCTGGTAATCGTGATGAAAGGAACGGCAAAGAGCAGCGTGCGAACGTTGGCTCTTGGAAAAAGCAACAGATATCCCCCAAGGACACCTGCAATAGCCCCGCTTGCCCCGACATTGGGGATCGGGGATATGGGGTTAGAGATGATCTGTAGCAGGGATGCGACGATACCGCAGACCAGGTAGAACCCTAGGAATGCTAGGTGTCCGAGAACATCCTCTACGTTGTCGCCGAAAACCCATAGAAAGATCATGTTGCCAGCCAGATGGAGTATTCCGGCGTGGAGGAACATGGAGGTGATCAAGGTCAAATAGACGGGGATGGGGCTTGGGGGCCAGATATCGCGACCTATCGTTATCTCTGCCGGCACCACGCCGAAAGTTTGGATGAAACGGCTGTACCCACTGCCGAGGGAGAGGGCATATAGAAAGACCGCGACATTGATTGCGATAAGGAGCAGCGTGACGAAAGGGAAGTGACGGCGCCGTTGCTCGGGTGTATCTTCGATCGGGATCAATCCATAGCTCCCTGGTGGCCGTTTCAGCCTGTTGAAACGGGAGCAAGAAGCGCACCAGAGTAGAGAAGGCGGTGTGCAAGCTTTCATTTGGATAGCAGGACGGTGTACCATATCATTTGTGCTCGGAATCGCGTGAAGCGCCGAGATCGGTCGGAGTTCGATCGAAGCTATCCCGGCGGATGCTCACGCAGCGGGTGCCGCTGAAGCCATCCGGGTGGAGGTTTAATTGTGAGTAGATCGAGTGAATTGAGGCGCAGATATACCGTCGTATTGGATCTGTGGAGAGCGCCTGGAGAAGATATAGAGAACTTCGAGGGGACGGAAAACCCCGACACCGTAGACCTTGTGGATGAAGCCCGGTTCAACCTGGAGACGGCGAGCCGGGTGAGCGAGGCGGTATACTGGCTCACCCAGCGGGGTTGGAATGCTCACGGCGCCTACGATGCGTTGGTGCTGAACCGCTCCGGCCTGACTAGGGAGGAGCTTGCTAAGCATCTGGTGCTAGCCGGCCTGCAAAAGCAGGTGGTCGAGGAGTATGACGATCCCGACGCGCATCGCCCTAGCCGTTTGGTTCACCTGGACCCGGAGTCCCTGGATGTGCAGGAGTGGCCCGAAAAACAGAGCCTCGAACACGATCCGGACCACTGCCCGCTCTGCTTGAAGGGTGAATCCCCAACCCCGGTTCCGCCGGAGCCGGACAGCGTGCTCCAGGAGGCCGAGATGATCCTGGCTGCTGCACGATTTAAGGATGCCGTTCGTCGGGCGGGGCTGAGCTTGCCAGAGGTGCTGGCCCTTTTCTTCGGCTACTCTCAGCTCCGGCAGTTGACCCAGGAGGAGATATATTCACTGATTGAGCAGTACAGGGAGTACCGCTTGGACCTTCAACAACGAGGAGTCATTGAGGAGTAACAGCAAAGGGGGGCAAGTTTGGCTTACCCCCTGACCACCGCATAGGTTGCTATAAACCTGTAACTTTTGGTTTGCTGACCTTCTCCGGTTTAACCCACTGGTCCACCATCGGCTTACTATCGACAACCGACAACTGCTGGTAATAGAAGGCGATCTTCTCCTCTAACTCGCTGCTTATCGCGCCTCTAGTTTCTTGAGGGAGGTCCCACATTCGCTTCTTGAACGGGCCGTATCCCTTTTTACGAGTCTTATAGATGAACTGCTCTTCCGTTTGGCCTGGCTTCATCTCATCGGCGAACTCGGTTTTCAGGAAGCTATATATCTCTCCCCGCAGATCAGAGGGGAAGTGCGAGCTCTCGTACATCATGTTCTGGAATCCCGTGGCTAGATGAACCTCGCAGCACTCCGATATCACGAACTTGTGGAACGCCTCGTCGGGCAGCGTGGATGCCCCATGTTGCACCGCGCCTCCCAATCCATACTGGGTGCGAGCGATCTGCGACAGGTTTCTGAGTACCTCGAAATCCAGCGCAACCTGGGCGATGCTCCCATCCGGAAGGACGACGCCCCCGTGTGCAGTTCCCGTCTGAACGCTGATCTTGCTGATCCCTTTCAGCCGATTCCCCCGTTGTTGCAGGTTGTCCAGGTAGCCTTTCATGAAGGCATGCAGCTCCTCGGGAGTGCTGTTTTTCCCTCCCACCTCCCCGATTTCGCCTCCCACAGAAATGGTGATCCCTTTGGGCTCCAGCGACCTAATATATTCGGTCAAATCTGCGGCAACCGTATAGTTATTGCGCTGTTGCTCCAGTTCGGTCGACTGGCCAAGCTCTACAAGGGTTGAGCTATCGATATCTATGTTGTAGAAGCCGGCTTCTATCTCCTCGCTAATCAGCCGTTTCGTGCTCTCTATTTCAGCCGCAGCGTCCTTCTCCCACCTTTTCCGATTGACCTGGACGTGGTCGCCCTGGATAAATAGCGGGCCACGGAAGCCTTCTTTTATGGCGGCAGCTATAATCACGGTGGCGTACTCGGCGGGCCTTTGCTCGGTATAGCCGATTTCTGAACGGGCGATTTCGAAGATGAATGCCCCGACGTTATGACGGATGGCTGCGCGGATGGCAGCTCGGCCGACGTCGTAAGTAAGGCCTCGCAAGTTCATGGCGGGGACCGTAAAATCGTTCCCTACATCTCCCCTTCCCCTGGCCTCGTACAGACCCTGGATAGAAGATGGGTACACTCCAAGCTGTTGTCCGGCCTCCCAGATCAGCCATCGAGATGCACTCCTGACTTCGTCGCTGCCGAAGACGGCGTTGTATACCAATCGGTCGATGGCTTCAAGCTTCAGCTTTTGCTCGTCACTGATCTTGAGCTCACCGGCTACCATATCGACGATTCCCTTGACGGAATCGAGCAGTTCAGCCACGGTAGAGTAGATAACCAAGGGGCGATGCCTCCTTTCTGCGTGCTCGCTTCCTGGTTGATAGCATTCTTTCACCGCCGCACTGCACAGAATGGGCCAAAAAAACTGGGTGGTGTTACCTGGTATATCGCTTGTCTTGAGATGGGCGAACAATGAGAAAGTAGGAGAATGGGACGAAGATGAGTAGAATCACGGCAGCGCTGATGAGAATGGGGGGCACGGAGGCGGCGTCTGTAAAGAAGCCGGCCATCTGGTTTGCTGCGAGGATGGCGGTGTGGGTAACCATGTGTCGCAGCGAGAAAATGCGCCCCCTCAAAGCATCCGGGACCGATCTCTGATAGGTGGTTGTGGCTGCTACCTCGATGAGTATCCTGCCTGTTCCGATGAAGAAGTAGGCTGCAGATGCGGCAAACAGGATTCGGCTTCCTGCAAGGCCGGCGGTGGCGAAGCCGAGCAGTACGAACCCGATAGGGAACAGACTGTTAAGGCCGACCTGTTTTCCCAACTGCCCGGAGATAACAGCTCCGGTAAGGGCTCCGATCCCTATGGATGTGAGCAACAATCCATACTCCGTTGCGCCGCCTCCCAGTACGTTTTCAGCGATGACGATGGCGAGGACGTTGAGACAACCCCACCCCAATGAAACCCCCAGCTCCATCAACATTGCAGACCTTACCGGCGAGTAACCAGCGGCGAAGCGGAATCCCTCGGATAGATCGTCCAATGCACTCGTTTGCTCGCCGGGCTTCCTCTCCACAACTCCCGAAATCGACATTGAAGCGATAGCGACTGCGGAGACAAAAAAAGTTGCGCTATCCAGGCAAAAAGCAGCCGTCCAGCCGCCTGAGGCTAGTATGATCCCGCCTATGGTCGGGCCAACTATCATGGCTATGTTCTGAGTGGTGGAGGACAGAGAATTGGCGGCTAACAGCCGCTCGCGGCTGATTACCTGTGGAATGATGGCGTTCTTCGCGGGTGTAAAAACTGTGGAGACGACATTGAAGGCCAAGGCTATCAACAGTATAGCGTTTACGTCCTGTACCAGGGGGAACAGCAGAACCAAGCCCCCCCGGATCAGATCCGTCGCTATTAGAGTGGTCTTTCGGTTCCAACGGTCGACAAAGACACCTGAGAAAGGTCCCAACAGCAGGAGAGGAAGGGCGTGGCAAGCTCGCAGGACGGCGATCATCCAGGCCGACTCGGTGAGTTCCCAGACCAGAGCCGTCAGGGCGACATAGTTAACCCAATCGCCTGAGTTGGATACCATCTGCCCAAACCAGAGGCGGGCGAAATCCCGCTCCTTGAGTGGCGTCAACAGTTCTGGTGCTGCCAAAAAGGGGACCTCGACGTCGACAACAGTAATGGATTCAATCGGGGGTCTAAGAGTTTATGACAATCGAACGGAGTATACCATCCGCCTTCCAGGCCAACAACCAACCGGTTTCTCGCTTTACATCTGGCGTTGCAGCTTGCGCCTGACCTATACTAGGCGTGCCCGAAAACAAAACCCTGTTCACCAAGAGGAGGAAGAGTTGAGATTCGCAGTGTTGGGTGCCGGTAGCCTTGGACTGCTGGTGGCAGGCTATCTGGCGAAGGCTGGCCACGAAGTCGTCGTGATTGGGAAACCGGAGCAGGCGGCGCTGTTGAAGGAAAGAGGTCTGGAGGTGGTTGCGCCCTCCGGCTTCAAGACATCGGTGGAAACCGCTTCTCGTCCGGAGGAGGTGGGGCCTGCCGACTATCTGATAGTGCTGGTGAAGGCTAGAGATACCATGGCGGCCCTGGACAGGGTAACAGGGGTTGAATTTGGTGCTGTTACATCCCTCCAGAACGGCATGGCTAAGAACGGGCAACTGATCGAGAAGTTCGGCCGGGCAAAGGTTATCGGCGCCACCAGCATCCTGGGCGCCACTCTGTTGGAACCCGGCCGCACTCAACACACCATGTTCGGCACCACATATTTCGGGGAGCTCGATGGCAGCCGCTCCGAGCGGGTAGACCGGCTGGTGGCGGCCTTCAACCAGGCGGGCATGAAGACCGAGATCCCAGAGAATATCCTCTCGGCTGAGTGGTCGAAGCTCTGCCAAATCGTCCCTGCAGCCCTCCTGTCGTCTGTGAGCCGGCTGGAGTACTACAAGGTTTGCAAAAGTCGCGACCTGGCCGAGCTGTTCGTCGCCATTACCCACGAATGCGTTGCCGTTGCCAGAGCCTGCGGCGTGGAGGTGGGCGACTACCAGGGTTTCGCCATTCGATCGCTGGCAGAGGCTCCTTTCGATAAAGCGGTGGAGATGATCCTGGAGCGCGGGGCCATGCTGGAGGGGTCCGGCCAGACCAGCGTGCGCATCTCCATGCTGCAGGACCTCCTGAAAGGCCGGAAGACCGAGGTTGAGGAAACGGCGGGCTACGTGGTGCAGATGGCTCGGGAGAAGGGCGTAGCTGTTCCCAATGTGGATTTCGGGTACCGGGTTGTTCGGGGCGTTGAGCAATATCTGTAACGAGCAATAGAGCGAGTAGAAAGCCGAATTTCTCTACACCTACTCATTGCTTTCTACCCGCTTCACATAAAGTGAGTGATTGAGAACGGCTGTGGGTAAAGATGTGAGTTCGTCATGGCAAAAATCCCCCGCCATCGGCGATGGCTGGTTGGTGGGATTGCTGGTTGTTCTAATGTTGGCCGTCGTGGTTTCGTATCCGCTCCTTTTTGGGGAACAAGGATTCGGAATCCGGCCGGGGGATACCGTCGGCCATCTGTTGGGAATTGCTGGCGGATTGCTGATGGCTGTGGGGCTGGCGTATCCTCTCGTGAAACGAACGCACTTCTTTAAGCCCATAAGATCGTGGTGGCACCAGTGGCATCTGCTGTTAGGGCTCCTGGGGGCCTTCCTGGCGCTACTTCACACCGCAGGCCGCCTGGGCAAGGCGCCCACGCTGGTGCTCCTGGCGAGCCTGGGACTCCTGGCGCTCGGCGCGTACGGACGGTTGCTTGCCGGGCGGCTGATTCACGCCAACTTCGCCGCTGATTTCAATGTCTTCCTACCCAACGATGCTACAGGAAACCCGCAACATCTTCTCCTGATCAAGGAAAAAGCGAAACTGGTAGCGTTTCTTGAACCGGAGGCGCGGGAGGGCACATTCAGCCTCACCCTGCGCCACTGGATCAGGCATCCGCTGGCCTCGGCTGCTTTTGCATGGCTCGCGCTTCAAGAAGAGCGGTTGATGTTGGAACGTAGGAAGCTCCCTAACAGCCTGGTCTTACTGTTTCAGCGCTACTGGCGACTCTTGCACCTGGTGCTGGTGGCCCTGATGGGACTGGGCATCCTAGCCCACGCGGGTATGGTGATCTTCTTTGCTGGCTACATCGCGGATGGGGTAGAGCCTTACTGGTGGTATATTCGAAAGTAGGGGGACACAGTTGATGCAGTTCCACAGAGAGATTGGTGACAGGGAGAGCCAAGGGCAGTTGGCTCTGTCTATCGATCTCGAACGTTGTCTCGGCTGTCGCTCTTGTGAGGCGGCCTGTAAGCTCGAACACCAACTTGGGAGCGATGTAGCGCGAAACCGAGTGCTCTGGATGCAGTTCGAGGGCATTGCTCGACTGGACTTCGTATACGCCGTCTGCCAGCAGTGTGAACGCCCGGCCTGCGTTCGGGCCTGCGCACACAATCCCAAGGCTCTAACCAAGGACCCAAAGGATGGCATAGTAAAGGTGAAGCTGGACCTCTGCACAGGGTGCCAGGAGTGCGTCAAAGCCTGCCCTTACAACGCGATCTCCTTCGATTTTCGCTATCAGAAGGCCCAGAAATGCGATCTCTGCTCAGACAGGAGAGAGCACGGGTTTCAACCTGCCTGCGTGTCTGTGTGCCCTGGGAGAGCGTTGGACTATGGGCCGGTCGATGAATTGCTGGCAAAGGCCGCAGCAGAAGGCCGGGAG
>JBMNNU010000078.1:0-12901 GCA_050942695.1 Chloroflexota bacterium | reverse complement strand
CCATGATCCAGGACCTCGTCGACATGGCAAGGCTGGAGTCGGGGCAGTTCAAGCTGGATAGGGTGCCCATCGACCTGTGTGACTACCTATCAGACCTGAAGGGGCGGCTTTCGGACGCTCTGGATATGCAGAGGGTGAGACTCCAGATACCTAAGGGGATGCCCAAGGTTTCTGCCGATCCCAACCGCCTGGAGCGCATATTCACCAACCTGCTATCCAACGCGCTGAAGTACTCGCCACCTGATACTGAGGTGACAGTGACGACAGAGAGCAGGGACGGGATGGTCCAGGTAACGGTGAGCGACCAGGGAGGCGGCATCGCCCCCGAGGACCTGCCCTATCTCTTCCGACGATTCTACAGGGCAAAGGGCGCATGCAAGGCCGAGGGGCTGGGGTTGGGGCTGTACATTACCCAGATGCTGGTAGAGGCTCACGGTGGCGAAATCTGGGCGGAGAGCGAGCTAGGAAAGGGCAGCAGCTTCAGCTTCACTCTGCCGATTTCAGATACGTAGGGCAGATGTTTATCCCCTACAGCCTCGTGGTAAACGAAGGTCAAACGGTAGGGGATAAAAACCCTACCCTACTTGAGGAACGTCGAACTAAGCTACCGGAAGGGTAAAGCTGAAGGTGCTGCCCTTGCCCACCTCACTCTCCACCCAGATCTTCCCTCCGTGGGCCTCCACCAATCCCCTGGTGATATAGAGTCCCAACCCGAGGCTCTCTCGCACAGGCATTGGGCGCCGGTATCGCTGGAACAGCGTGGGCAGTTCCTCAGGCGGGATACCTTTGCCTCGATCCGTTATCGAGGTCACCACATTCTCGCCCTGTTGCCTCAGAGCAACGATCACTTCTGTGTTAGGATCGGAATATTTGAGAGCGTTGCTCAGCAGGTTCAACAGAATACGCTCCAGTCGATCCGGGTCCGCCATCACATTTGGAAGATCGTCGGGTGCATCTACCCTGACCCGCTCTGTCGCCAGCAGCCCTGCCAGCCGACGCTTCAGTTCGTACAATGTTGCCCGGAGATCGACAGGCACAAGGTTCAGCTTCAAAGGTTCGCCGATCTCCAGATCCGCGAGATCCACCAGATCCCGCAGCATAACGCTCATCCGCCGCGAGGATGATACGATAGTCTCGGCGCTTCGCCGTATACCGTTATTCCGGCGCTCTCTTTCGAGGGCGCGAAGGAGCAGTTGGGCTTGTCCCTGGACAACCGTGAGTGGGGTCCGCAACCCGTGGGATATCCCAAGAATATGCAGGCTTCGTTGCTCTTGAAGATCACGGATTGGGGTGATGTCTGTAATCGTGGAGACAGCCCCCAGCATCTTCCCATCCGGCGCTTTGATAGGAGCCGCACTGGAGGAAACCCAGAGTTTCCGGCCGTTCGGAGGGTGGAAAACCATTATCATACCCTGCACCGTCTCGCCGCGGAGAGCGCGGTACGGGGGTGTCTCATTGGGCTTCACCGGCTTCCCATCCACCGTCTCTATATTGAGCAGCTTGATCCTGCTGTCCAGGTTTAGCCTCCGCTGCTCCAGATCATAGCCAAGCATCCTCTTTGCAGAGGGGTTCATGCGAGAGATGAATCCCTCAGAGTCGTAGATAACTACCCCATCGGCCATGGCGGTGATGGTTGCATCCAGCTCAGCTACCCGCTTTTGAACTTCTTCCAACAGGTGAGATCGTTCGGCCTCGGCCTTCTTTCGCCAATCGATATCCTGCACCATCACGAGAAGGCTCATAGGTTTGCCGTCTGCATCTTTAACCAGCGATGCTGAGATGCACACCCAGAAAGCCGACCCGCCTTTCCGAACGTAACGTTTCTCTATGCTGTAACGATCCCGGCGACCCTCTATCAACTCTTCAAAGAGCTCCTGGCCCACCGCAATATCGTCCGGATGGGTGAGGCTGGTGAAGGTCATTGCCCGGAGTTCGTCCAAGCTATAGCCGAGCATCTCCTTCAATACACCATTCACCTGAATGGGATGCCCTTCGAGATCGGCCAGAGCCATACCGATGGGCGCTCCATCGAAGATAGCCCGAAACAGCCGTTCTCGCTCTCGTAGGGCGTTTTCCGCGCGGATCGCATCGGTAACGTCGGTGATAAAACCCTCCAGCACCAGCAGCTCCCCATCTTCTGAGAAGACGCCGCGACCCTGCTCCCAGACCCACTTCTCTTCCCCCTGAGCAGTGGTAATACGGTAAGTGATCTGGAATGGGCGCATCTCTTTCAGCGCAGCCTGAATCTCTTTCCAAACCATCTCCCGGTCCTCAGAGTGGATGATCTGTCCATAGGAGACTCGAGTATTGGAGAGGAGATCGGAGACCTTATAGCCAGTGAGTTCCTCAGCACCGTCGCTGAGAAAATCCATAGTCCAGTTCCGATCGTTGCGGCAACGATAGGCCATGCCTGGGAGATTGCTCATAAGGGTGGATAGCTCTCTCCGGCTCTCCCGCAGCGCATCCCGAGCCAGCTTATGGTCGGTGATGTCGAGGCCAACCGATTGGTATTCAACCGGGTTGCCCGCTTCGTCGAAGAAAGCATTATTGGTCCACTGCAGCCAGCGGGCCTCTCCACCGGGCGATGTCACCCTGTGCTCGTGCCTGGCGGAAGGCTGCCGGGGACTCAAGTCAGTGAGAAGCTTGTTGAGCTTACTAAGTTGTTGGCTAGGGATGTGTTGCTCCAGTTTCTCTCCTAACAGTTGCGCCCCTTCTCGCTTTCCATAGAGGCGCGCGAAGCTGTCGTTGGCAAATATGATGGTACCATCAGGCGTGAAACGGCAGATCATCTCAACCTGGCTATTGAGGATGCTGCGGTAGCTCTCCGCTAACCGACGTGCTTCTGCCAACTCTGCAGTAAGCTGCTCTGTCGTTTTCCGTTCCCCTGGCATCGGTACCTCTTCGCCAACCAGCGGTCGACATAGCCGAGAATAGCGGCTCGCTGCTTCGCCCGGAGGTGTCAAGCCACCCTAATAGGTAGTTCGCAGTCCGATTGCCGCAATCCCGCATACGCTACCTACACCCCGAGAAAGAGCAGGACTGGTACCAGGAAAGTGGGGAATCGAAAACCCGCCGGGATGAACACTCGGCGGGTTCAAAAAGGGAGAAGCTAGCGATACTGATGGATTACGCGGCCTTGCTGGCTCCTCGCCTTTGAATTTTTATGCTCGATGTTTCGGTTAGACACTGAGGTAGCTGGGCATCGTCGGAGCCCCTCAAAGCCCTTAAGGTGGCCAACAGTATGCCGGTCCCCACGATTCCGAAAACCATCACACCGATGCTTGCGCCAAACCTATCAGGGTTGCCGGTAACGGCCGAAACGGCACCTACCGCCCCCAGGCCTATGAACCAAATAGTCCCGGCCATTACGGTATGAAAAATGTTCGGTATGTCGAATTGTCTTCTCGCCACTGCAGTTCCTTCCTCTTTTCTCATTACGATCACCTCTCTTTCTTTCATCTGCAGTGTGCCACACCCAATCCAAAAGGTCAAATGCCGGTTAACTGCCTACATCATAACATTTTGGTTATGCATCACGAGTCAGCGCGCCGTTCCACGTCACTCGCTACAGTTGCGGTAGCTCAGAAAGCTCCTCCAAAGAGGGAACCTGCGGCCTTAGCAAAGTACGCCATGCCGATATACTTCACGGAGTTTCCCAAGGCACAGGCTATCCAGAAGCGTCTAAGAGGGTAAGCTGCCGTCGCAGCAACGATGCCCACGATATCGAATAACGGATTAGGGATGCTGGCGATAGCCAGGATGGCGAAGAAGCCGTAGCGCTCGAACCAGCTACGAAAAAGCAGGACCCACCTAGACCGATTGATCTGCTCGAACATCGTGGTAGCTGCCTTGGCAATCAGGTATCCCACGGTTTCTCCAGTGGCGTTCCCCAGCCCAGCGGCAATGCCAACCAGAACAGGGTTCCAGAGCGCCCCCGAAGCCAGAACCGTAGCCTGGCCGGGCACCGGGAAGAAGGTGCTGCTCCCCGATACCATCATGATAAGAAATACCCCCGCGTAGCCCCATCCGGCCAACTCTTTTGCCGCAGCACCGGTTGCCCATTGATACAGGGCAACGGCAAACAGAATGAGTAGGAGAGCCCCGACTGCGGCAAACAGTTTGCGGGGGTCGAAGCCATTTGAGCTCGCGAGCGAGTTCGTTTTCTCTGAAGGGTCGTTGTGAGGTTGAATAGCCACCGGCAATCAGCGCAATCTGTACATCATAGTGATCTGTCGCTCGCTTTACAGCTATCGATTTATCTCTCGGGGTCGAAACCGCCCTTGTTGAACTGATTGGTTGGATCCCAGAACAACCAACCGGTGATCCCGTTATCGTAGGTAGCCAGCTTCTGGGCTTCCATGTCGGCCGCCGTGTACTGCTTTCCGGTTATGTAGTCATCGTAGTACTCCAACCAGGGGCGCAGTTTGGCTGCTCCGATCCGCTGGACGGCGACCTTCATGCTCTCGTAAACGATCTCGTAGGGATAGAGACCAGCCTCTTGGTTCCCATATTTCGCGCCATCTTCCATCGGGAGGCCATGCCAGAAAAGGTTAGGGTAAACCATGGGCGATACGTAGTCCACATGCTCGGCCACCTCCTCCAGTCTCTGCCCTATCCCCAAATCGTCATAGCGCCAGACCACGTAGCCGAAGATGTCGACCGAAACCAGGCCGCCCGCAGCGTGGATTGCTTCGCTAGCCTTGGCGAGAAACCCGCTGATGGCAGCCACTCGGTTGGCTTCCAGATTCTCCTGGCCGAGGTCTATGGACTCCAGCGAGTTGCCGGCGCTGGCGTCGGAGGGGAAGCGAACGTAGTCGAACTGCACCTCGTCGAACCCCAACTGTATCGCCTCCACGGCCAGAGCGATATTGTAGTCCCAAACCTCCTCCAGCATAGCATTGGTCCAGGCCAGCCCTTCGTTATCCACCCATGGCCTGCCGGTGTTAGCGTTGATCACTGCCAGATCCGGCCTAGCGGTGGCCAGCGGGTTATCTTTGAAGGCTACGATCCTGGCTATGGTATAAACCCCCCGATCCCTCAGCTCAGCCAGGAACTGCTTGGGATCATCGATCATGATCTCCTGCTGCGCCCCAATCTCTTTCACCATGGGGACGGAGCTGGGATAGGCTATCCACCCACGGTCCCCTTTGATATCGATGACCACGGCGTTGATCTCCGTCTGGTCTGCCAGCTCAAGCACGTGGTTCCTCAGCCCTTCGTCGCCTACGCCATAGAAGGTTAGGTAGAGCCCCTTGGCCGCGAAGGGTCTCAACTCCACTTCAACTTCGGCTTGTTGCCCCACCTCAAGTTGCCGCCTCTCGAAGCCGTTGGCGCTAACCGAGAGCTTAGCGTTCTCCTCAACACCGGTGAGCTTGAAAGAGCCCTGCTCGTCGGTGCTGGTGGTGGAATCGCCATCCGAGACGGATGCGCCTGCGATCGGTCGCCCCTCGGGGTCCTTGACGACCCCCACCACAGTGTCCGGCCGCAGCTTGGCCTCGACCGTGCCGGACTCAGAAAAAACGATCTCAACCGGGGCAAATCCCTCCTTTTGCAGGGAGACGGTCGCGCCCTCAGCGAGATATTTTAGCTGCAGCGTGCCTTGCTGATCGCTGGTCCCTTTCGAACGCCCGTCGGTGGCTTCAGCGCCCTCCACCGGCTCTCCTGTGTACTGGTTGGCTACTATGATCGTGAGAGTGTTGGGCTGTAGAGCCAAATCTTTGATCGGTTGTTCCTCGTACCTGAACCTTTGAGTGACGAAACCCTCTGCCTGAGCGATAACTTCGGTACCCTGTTCGATCGCCACCAGTCGGAATCTGCCCTGCTCGTCCGTTAAGACGGAGAGTGGGCCTGCTGACACGCTAACTCCGGAGACAGCCTTGCCGGTAGATGCATCGGTAACCTCTCCCTCCAGAACCCTGGGTTGCAAGGTGATCTGAAGCCGGTCACTCAGCCCAACGATACTGTTGGCGGGAAGATAGCCCCTAGCCTCGACCGCCAGACTGCTTCCAAAGCGGAGAGCGGGCAAATTGAAAGACCCATCCGAGGCCACGGAATGGCTCTGCCCGGCTGCATTCACCACTGCCTCCGGCAGAGGCTGCCCGGTGACAGCATCCACAACCTGCCCATTTATCTCCCTTGCAGGGGAGATAAAGAAGGCGGCCGAAAGGACTGCCAGCAGCAGAACAGCAGCAGTGGCGACCAGGGCCGCAGAACGTCGACTAATTTGAGGTAAACCGGTCAAAGTTGTACCCCCGATGACCTGAGATTATCGATACAAATGCACACGATCCATTTGTTGGATGAGCCAAGTGAAAGCACAAAATGTTCCCAATGAAGATGCTAAAGGCATGGTTCACGACACGAGTCACAATGTAGCGTCGGGGCTCGTCCCCGACGAGGTATCACGTAGGGCACAAGGCCCGACGCTACATCATTGAGTTGTTACACGATCTGGCTGTTTGTGTGAACCATGCCATACAAAAATAGAGGGCAACTGCATGAAGAACGAAGAGCCCGCTAGTGATAGTTTAGCGAGGTTCGGGGCAGCATACCAGTCCCCTGATGGTCCCATTATTTCGAGTGAGCCAGCCCTAATTCACCTGTGAGGTGGTCTACGAACTGCCTGGCAGTGCGGCCGGAGAAGCCTCCCTGCAGAGCAGCCCACTGGAGGGCGCGGCTACGGAGCGTGGCATCATCCACATCCAGATTGCGGCCTCTGGCCAGCTTCTCCACGATCCGAAGGAATCTACCCTGGTCGGGCGTGGAGAAGATCAACGTGAGGCCGAAACGGTCCGCGAGCGACAGCTTCTCCTGATGGGTGTCCCAGCTCCGGATCTCGTCGTCGCCGTCCCGGCGGTCCGAGAAGCGCTCCTGCACTAAGTGGCGTCGGTTAGATGTAGCGTACACCACCACGTTATCCGGTCTAGCCTCCACACTGCCCTCCAGCGCTGCCTTCAACGCCTTGTAGGCCGTCTCCTGTTGGTCGAACGAGAGGTCGTCGACGAACAGGATAAATTTCTCCCGGCGACCTCGCAGCACGGCCAGGATGCTGGGGTAGTCCTCCAGCAATGCCTTGGGCACCTCAATCAGCCGGAGTCCCCTGTCGCCGAAGCGGTGGAGCAGGGCTTTGATTGTAGAAGACTTCCCCGTCCCTCGGTCGCCATAGAGCAGGACGTTGTTGGCCGGGAAACCGGCTACGAACTGCTCGGTGTTCTGGAGAAGGAGTGCCCTTTCCAGATCGTACTCCACCAACTGCTCCAACCGGATTGGATCGGGATGCGCTATCCCCTCCAGCCGCCCCGCACCGTCGCGGCGCACCCATCGAAAGGCTCGGTAGCGGGCGAAATCCCCCGCCCCCGAGGTAGCGAAGTGCGCGGCTAACTCATCTATGAGAGACGGCCAATCGGGATTGGAGGCCAACTTCTGCTTGATGGGAGCAATCCGCCCGTTCTGGGAAGCTTCAGGGCGGTTGATCGGGCGAAACTCGTCCCAGGACACCCACCCGTTCGTATGTTCCGGTAGACCATCGGCTATCAAGCATCCGAGAGCCTTGCCGTCTACTTCGAACAGGTGACGCAGTACCCGGAGGTCGCTTCTTACCGCTTCGAGTAGGGATGGACCCATCGCCGCCGCCGGCGCTCGTTCGGCCTTCTGGGTGAATGGGTTTTCAGCCGATAACAGCCGATCCAGCAGGTGGTTCTGCCATGCGTCACCCACGATTGGCGCGTCCCGCAGCTCCGCTTCCTGCGCCAATAAGAAAAACAGGCGGGAGTAGGCGGGAAGGAATGAGGAAGGGGTTGCATCGGGATCATCGACGGATAGCGTATAGAGAAGATTCAGATACGCCTCTCCGATCGCATCATCGAGGACGCCGCGGAAGATGAGCAATCCTTCGGCGCTTCTTGCGAGCGCCCCAAGTTGTGCCCGTTGGCAGCCGAAAGCCGATGGCCGGTAATTGGTATCACTTCTCATAGTCTGGGATTGTACCATAATGGATGCCCATCAGTCCGTGAGATGAGTGGCCGAATGGAACAAAACGCTGGCGCAAAACGTCTGATATAGTATGGGATATCCCCCACCGTTTCGCTTGGAGAGACCCTTGTCAGTACATCCGCGTGACCTTCCCACATCTACCGCGTTTCTATCAGTGAGAGATCGCTTCCAGCTTTCGCTGGAGGCGGCTTCATGACGATCTCCGAAGCCGAGCCGGCCAACGAACGAGAGCTAGTGAAGGCAGCCAAGGATTCTAGGGAGGCGTTCGGCTTGCTGTACGACCGGTATGTAGGGAGAATCTACCGCTACGCCTACGCCCGGACCGGCTCACACCACGATGCCGAGGACCTGACGGCGGAGGCATTCCGGCGCGCCCTCCAGAACATCGGCAGCTATCGTTGCGAGGGGGTGCCGTTCGGAGCGTGGTTGCACCGCATCGTCGCCAACCTGGTGATCGACCGGCACCGGAAGGTCCGGCCGAACGAGCCGCTGGAGAAGGTGTCCGGGCTCGCGGATCGCAACGCACGGCCGGAGGAGATCGTGGCAGCCCGAGAGGAAGCGGGCTCGCTATGGGATGCGGTGGATAGCCTGCCGCCGGACCAGCGGCGCGCGGTAGTGCTGAGATTCAGCCATGGGCTGAGGGGCAAGGAGATAGCGGAGAGGATGGACCGAAGCGAGGGGGCTGTGAAGCAGCTTCTGTACAGGGCTATCGTGACACTGCGAGTGAAGCTGGGGGAGGCCGATGTCGACGTCCGATAGAGCCGACGCCGAGAGGTTCGCCGAAGCACTCGATCTTTTGCTCGACGGCCGCCCGATCGAGTCCATCGACGAGGATATTGGCTCCCTGCTGGATGTAGCTAGGCAGCTCCAGAGAGAGGCGGTGGAGGGTGAGCCGGACCCCGCATTCACGGCTCGTTTGAGGGAAGAGCTGGTCGGAAAGGAAGCTGTTGGAAGCGGAGGCAGGCCGGTACCCGACCTGCGAGTGGTGCAATCTCCCCGAGCACATTGGCGGTGGGGGCTAAGGGCGGCGTGCGCCCTGTTCGCCCTTGCGGTTGCAGCCCTGTTGCTCCAACCCTGGGGTGGGAGAGATGCTGCGCTGGAGGCCGATCTGGACCGGCTGCCGCCCCTATTGGACGTCGCATCAGCCTACGCGGAGCAGTTGGGAGCGGAGGCCCAAGTGGTGATCGACAATGCCACCTTCAAGCTGGGAGCGAAATTGCCCAAACCACCCGAAAGGGTGAGAGTCTACCGCCAGGTGCGGGAGCCGGTGGACGAGGTCGGGGCTCGCGGGCTAGCCAATCGGCTGGGGATATCCAACCCAATCGTGATAGACGAGCCGCATACTGGGGTTCTAGAAGTAACGGGCAACGAGGGCCGGCTGGTGGTGAGCAGGGATTTCCGAAGCTACTTCTCATTCGCAGCGAGCGATGGGGAGGTGGGGGTACTGGGAGACGCGGGGACGCGGGGACAGGGGGAAGTAATGCGCGTTGCCGAGGAGTTTCTGCGAGCGAGGGGCTTGCTAGAGTTCGAGCATCTGGTCGAGACAGTGGACGACGCCCCGCCTGGGGCTACGCCACTCTACAGGCAGGTGGTGTTCACACCGACGTTAGAATCGCGACCTGTAAGGGGGCTGGGTGTAGTGGTGACGGTGGGGCCGGAAGAGAAGATCACCGCGGTGCAGTCTACCTATGCGACCCTGGTTCCCGCCGACCTCTATCCGATCACATCAGCCGAGGATGCATACGAACGGCTGAAGGATGGGCGGCCGGATCTGCTGCAGGTGCGCAAGCAGGGCGAGAGGGGCTCATCAGCCGCCGGCTTCTCGAGTATGTCGACCAGAGCGGTACCGACGGCTGGAGATCGCCGGCAGGAGGAGCTGCCGCCCTACCAGTTCGGTGAAGTCGTGGAGCTGGAGGGGCTGCTCTCGGCACTCGTCTTCCAGTCCAGGGACGGGAGCCGGAGGTACGAGGCCACGCTGCTGGCCGGGCCGAGGGAGTCGCGAACAGTGGTGCAGTTCAAGCTTCTAGGATCGGCAATCGAGGAGCTGTCCAGGCTCGACCAGCAGCATGTGCGGGTCCGGGGTCGGGTGGAGGCGCTCTCCGCGCGACCGACAGGGGGGAGTCTCAGGGTAGAGCAGTACGAGAAGCTGTACCCGGAGGAGCGGCTGGTGGCGTTGCTCGGGAGGCTGGAGATTGTGGGCGAAGGGGGGCTGGTGCTGGTGGCAGACGACGGGCAGAGCTACTGGCTGGAGAGGCCGGCCGGCGCTCCCCCGCCCTTGGAACGCAGCGGGCAGCGGGCGATCGTCGAGGGGCGAACCACCGAAAGAACCTCGAAGGATGAACTACCGGTGCTAGAGCTGGTGAGCGTGCAGGGGGGAACGGATATCGACAGGATGGCTGACCTCTCCGGCTACCAGAGGCAGCGACCGCAGGTGGTGCCTGAGCACGAGCCGCTGGTCACCGGCGATGTAGATGTGGAGCAGGCCGCGCTCGAGTACTATGCCAGGCCGGCTGTTGTCCTGCAAGGTTTCGTCGCCCCCAACCCAGAGCCGTTCCTGCTTGTCCAGCCCGTCTACAGCTTTTCGGGCAGCTTCGAGGGGGGAGATGGCCACTTCGAGGCGCAGATCCAGGCGGTACGGCCGGAATATGTGGATGGGTCACGATGACCTAAAGCTACCAAGCATCGCTTTTGCGCTGCAGGTTGCTGCACTACTGATCCGGCGCAGTGAAGCCGATTAACGACCGGAGATCGCCCTCCAGCAAAGGTTGCTCACTTCGACCTACCAATACTGCTTTAATTGTCAAACGCCATAGGTGGTGTTGGTCCAATCAAGGAAGGTCGGTTGGGGAGTCGACAGGTACCAGGAGGCCACCGCGAGTACGTTGCTCGGTATCCCAGGTAATTAGGGGAACATCCAGCATCTCCGCCGTTGCAATGTAAACCGCATCAGCCCCCTTAGCCGGGAGGGTGGTTGCTATATGCGCAGATAGCCGAGCTAATTCATCATCAAGAGGCACCAATCGAAGAGAAGAGAGGCTTCGAAGCTCTTCAGATGCCGCCAGCCCCATCTCCGAGCTGTTCGAACGGCGAGCTATTGCTCCGGCTACCTCCGCAAGTAGGATGGTGGGCCCAATCAACGGGCATCCATCCCTTATCACTCCCTCCAGCCAACCGACCGTAGAGGCATGGTTAGCATCGATGTCTATGAAGTAGCTCACCCAGACGCTAGCGTCTACGACCATCTGCGCTCCTCCTGCATCAGCTTCGACGAGTCGGTCGGCTGAGTGACCCGTTCGCTGATCTTTTTCGAGAGCCTGCGCAACCGCTCCAGACTCCGCTCGATCTCCTCTTTGGATGGAGTCTTGGAAGGGGGCACCAGGTGGGCCAACACCCGACCGTGGCGAGTAACCTGGATGATCTCACCCTTCTCGTTAACCTCTTTCAGGATTTCCGTGGTCCTTTCTCGCAGCTCCCGAACCCCTACGGACTTCATAACCCCTCCCGATTGTGTATCAATTATGACACAATAATACCATCTGCAGGCAATCAGCGTCACTTTTTTATTTGTAGATCGTTTACAATACAGCGACGGGTGATCGGCCTCACGCTACAATAACGGGGTGAAACAGATGGCTACATCGATTAACAAGGTAGCGACTAAAGGCCGCTACGACGATGCCGCATGGCTTGTAGTTTCCATCGTTCTCCTCTGTTTTACCTGGTTGATGCTGTTCGGCTGGCTGGCGTTGCTGACCGAGCTGCTGCTCACCCCCTGGGACGTCATCCCTTCGGACTTCCGTCCTCCCGTGGGGAACTGGTCGCGGACGGTGAACGACTTCTTCGAGGGACCGCGGGGCGACAGGTTGCTCGGGCAGATCGTCGTGGGGCTCAGCGCGCTCGCCTTCGCCTTCAGGGCGATGCGGGCAAAAAACCGTCCAGCGGTTGCGTTGGCCTTTGCGGGCACCAACCTGCTGTTCCTGGTCGCCAGCCTGATCCTAGGACTCACGCTGATCTTTCTGTCTCCGTGGCTCTTCCAGGGAACCGGGTATGGCACGCCCGTCGGCGTCGGCTTCCACGGCAAGGCGCTACCGTTGGGAGCGCTCGCAACCCTGGCGACGATGCTGCTGCTGGGCCAATGGGCTGTCGAGATGAGACGAGGGCCGAGCGGGAAGCTGGCCCTACGATGGATCTGGACTAACCGGGCGAGCAACGGGTTCACCAGGCGAAGCTACATGCTGCTGGCCTTCGCGGCGCTGTTGGCGACGGCCACCATAACGTTCGCGCTGCTCTGCCTCTCCGTCCCCCGATGGCCGCCGCTCCCGGTCCACTCGACTCCGCGAGAGGCGCTGCTAGAGCAGTGCCTGAACGCGGTGCGGGCCGATATGACCTCGGCTGAGACACTCCAACAGAAGACGACAGAAGCGGGACTCGTGACGCTCCAGCGCTGGAAGCCCCTTTCTTACAGCGAAACCGGACCCAAGAACTACTACTCGGCCAGTCTGGTCGTCCCGACCCGCTTCGGATGGCGCGTAGAGTGTCGAGCTTCGACCACGCTGGGGCGTGTGGAGTCGGGGTTCGCGGCCGGCAAGATGAAGGGCGACTCGATAGCGCCTGTGAGCTACGCCTTTGGAGTGAGCAACCACGGCGACAGGGTGCGAGTAGAGTGGGCGGACGGCCAAGCCGACATCGAGGGGCTGCAGCCCAACGGGTCGTTCCTGGTGGTGCGCGACGGCGTGTTTCAGCCGCTGAAGGTGGATCTGCTGGACGTTGATGGCGACCTGTTGGAGAGCAAACTGTGGCCGCTTTTGCCTACCCAGCATCTAGATCCAACACCGACGGCGGTGACCATTTCGGGGGGGAACTCGACACCCACTATTATAGGGACCACCGAGAAGGCCAGGACCAGCAG
>JBMNNU010000110.1:0-9923 GCA_050942695.1 Chloroflexota bacterium | reverse complement strand
AAAACCGCGAAACGGCGCGAAAGACGCGAAACACCCACCCCTCCTAGCATAAATGCCCATACCCGCAACCCCTACAAACCTCTCCGTTTTCAGCCCGAGGGAATCGCCCCTCCCCTAACTCTCGTAGCTTCTCGGCGACCCACCTCTCCAGCGCCTCCAGCTCCTCGGCCGTATGCTGTAGCGTCTCCTCGTGTCCGTCTATAAGGTACAGCAGGTGGCAACTGAGCCGTGCGGGGTCGATATCCCACAGCCGCCAGGCAGCTAGCGAGTAAAGCCCCATCTGCAGCCGCTGCCGGTGGAGCGCCTCCCCGTAGAATCGGCTGACCTTGTAGTCCACTATCTCCCAACTATCGTCTGGCAGCCGGTCCAGCCGGTCGATCCGCCCCCTCACAAGGTGGCCGCCGATAGGGAGGGTGAAGGACTCTTCGATCCTGGTGGCAGGCCTCCGGGAGAAGCGGCTGCGCTCGAAGTTGGCAATCGCGTTCTGGACCTGGATCTGCTCGTCTCCGCGGCGTAGCAGGATCTCTTCGTCTAGATCCGGCTCCCGATCTTCGTCCTCAGCCGCGATCCTCCGGCCATCCGGTTGAGAAGTCATCTCCTCGATCAGCCTGTGCACCTCCGTCCCCACGGCAATCCAGGGCGCTGGCCGGGTAGGGAGCTTATCTACGTTTAGATAGCGATACAGCCTCGGGCACTCGCAGTACTGGATAAGCCCCGTGCAGGAGATCGCAAGGGGAGGCGCTGAGATCTGGAAGGAGAGGGGCTTCGCGAGGTATTCCACCTGGCGGTCGATCTCGGCTTTCTTCTGCTTCCAAAGGGATGGCGCCTCGGCGGCCACTTCTCCTATGAAGCTTGCCATCTCGTCTGGTCGAAGCAGCAGCCGCGCGAGCCCCGACGATAGAGTAGCGCTGCTGCGATCCTGCGCTCTCCCGTCCACAGGCTTCGCCCAGCAGTCGGGTGCGAGCTCCTCGCCCAACGGGGTAGAGAGCCCGCTCTCCTCACCCTCCTCGCCTACCACCTCTACCCAGTAGCTAGAGGGCTTCTTGGGCTTAACGTTGGAGAAGTACCATTGAGCCCTGGACAGGTAGAGAGCGCTCTGCGCCCGAGTCACGGCCACGTAGAACAGCCGCCGCTCCTCCTGCTCCCCCCTTTTAGCGAGGGCCTTCCTCCGCTCCTCCACCGCCTCTTTCAGATCCTTCTCCGTTTCGATCCCCGCCAGGTCCATGGCTGGGTAGTCGTCGCGGTCTCCCCGCAGCTCCTCAGGAAGCTGGCTCCAATGATCTGGGTTGTCGGTCTTCGTGCTGGGGAAGATACCCTCGGCGAGGCCCGGCAGGAAGACGATGGGGAACTCGAGCCCTTTAGCCTGGTGCACAGACATCACCTTGACGGTATTGCTCTTCTCGTCCACCGGCCTTACCTCGGACTCCTCGCCCCCGCTTTCCAGCGCGTACTGCACGTACTCGACGAAAGTGTCTAGAGAGCCCTCGTTTTCCTGCAACTGCCTCGCCAGCTCCACCAGCTTGCCCAGGTTGAGCAGCGCGAGATGGACGTCGACGTTGCCCTCCAGTCCACGTCTGGCCGACAGCTCCCGGCGGTAACCGGCCTCTTCGATGACCATCTCGACCAGCTCTGCCAGACTCAGCCGGTGGGTGGCCTTGAACAGGCGGTCCAGCAACTTATCAATTTCCGCTAGGCGTGCCCGCGCCTCATCACCCAGCCCTTGGACCTCTTTATAATGGGCCACGGCATCGTACAGCCGGAAGCCCAGCAGCTCCTCATCTTCAACCCCTTCCAGTTCGGGATGGCTCGGGCTCTCGCCATCGCGGGCATCCCCGGCATCCGGCTGGCTTTGGCCTGGCGACTCGTGCGACTCCCGCTGCTTCGTTTGCAATCGCGCCCATTTAGATAGATGGAACAGGTCTCGGTCCGAGATTTTCCACGCCCTCGACTGCAGCACCCGCGCTAGAGCTACGTTGTCGGCGGGGTCCGACAGCACCCGCAGGTAGGAGAGTATGTCCCGTATCTCCCACCTGCCGAAGAACCCGGTGCCGCCGATCAGCTCGTAGGGGATGCACGCGTCTTCAAGCGCCTGGGCTATGGCCGGAAACAGGCTCCGCTTCCGGCATAACACCGCGAAGACGCCGTAGTCCTCCTTGCTGCCTGTCGGGTCGATCGCCCTTCCCGCGCTTCTGATCTCTGCTATGGTTCTGGCTATCCAGGCGGCCTCGGATTGGTCCGAGGCCGCGACGTAGTGTCCCACCGTCGCTGTAATCGGATTGTCCTGCATCGGGACGAGGCTTTTCCGGTACTCCTCCGGCTTATCGATCCCCTTAATGATCCGGTTGGCCACGTCCAGCACCCTCGAGCCCGAGCGCCGGTTCTCCTCCAGCTTCACCGGGGTCAAACCCGCGGCTTCGATGGGTGGCTCGTCGCCGAAGCGGAGGATGTTCTGGAGCACGGCCCCGCGCCACCCGTATATCGACTGGTCGTCGTCTCCGATCACGAAGACCGGGGCTCCGGGGGGCAGGAGCCGCATCAGCAGCTCCTTCTGAGCGTAGTTGGTGTCCTGGTACTCGTCTACGAAGATGTACCGATATCTATCGTGGTAGCTCTGCCTGACGAGGTCCATCTCCAGAAGCCGCACCGGGAGGGACAGGAGGTCGCCGTAGTCCAGGTAGCTTTTCTCCCTCTTGGCCTGCTCGTACTTTTCGTAGACTGCCGCGACATCTTTTAGTTCGGCAACCCTCTTCCGCAGGTGCTCCTGGGCGATCTCGGAGAGATCGTCTCTGCGTCCGTTATCGCGCAGCCAGCTTTGGAGCCGTTCGAGGTCCACTAAGTGGTCTTTAGCCCGCGAGAAGAAGGTGAGCATTCCGTCGATCACGCTGCCCAGGCCGTCCAACGGCAGCTCTATAGCCTCGAAGTCCATGTCGTCGATGATCCGTGTGAGCAGCAGCCAGCTCTCGGGGGTGGTGATCACCCGGCAGTCCGATTCCATCCCGAGGAGAGGGGCGTAGTCGCGGATCATCTCGACCCCGAACGAGTGGAATGTGGAGCACCGGACCTCCCGCCCAGCATCCCCCATCCCCTTTTCATCGAGCAACCTGGCCAGCCGGTCGCTCATCTCGGCCGCGGCCTTATCCGCGAATGTGAGGGCGAGGATCTGGTCGGGTCGGGCCTCCTCATTGGCCACGAGGTTGGCGATCCGGTGGGTAAGGACCGTCGTCTTGCCGGTGCCGGCGCCCGCCAGGACGAGCACCGGCAGTTCCGCCTCCAGGGCGGCCCTCTGGCCTTCGTTTGGGATGAACTCAGACATCGGAAGCCTCCCTTTCGCTTTCCGGGCAGAGCCATTGGAAGCCGCAGACTCGACAGGGATTGGCCTTCTGAAGCCGGTTTAGCTCACCCTGGTCCAGGTCGGGCCAGGTCTGGGCGATCTGGGACCTAGAGGGGAACTGCTCGGCAAGGATTCCGCCGGAATAGCGCTCGATCCGGGATCTGAGCATCCTCCTGCTGTCCTCCGTCGGCAGATAGCTGCGTTTGCCGTTTCCCCTGGCGGGGATTTTAGCCGGTGGCCCGCCGTCCTCGGCCAGCTTCGCCGCGAGCTTCTCGCTGATCCCCTTGGGGTATAGATAGGTTACCAACGAAGGCCGCCCGAGGGCTGCTAGCCTCGAGTCGTGGTGGAACGCCAGCTCGTACAGCGCCAGTTGCAGGTCGTCCATCGCATCGGCCTGCGACATTGGGCTTCCTGTCTTGTAGTCGATCAGCTCGAGACTGCCGTCCTGCAGCCGATCTATCCTGTCGATGCGGCCCGATATGGTGATGCGATCTAAGCGGAAGCGGAATTGCTGCTCCACCTCCAGAGCGGCGCCACGCCAGCCATAGAGCGGGAAGTAGAGATCGAGCAGTTGGCTCGCCTTAAGCCGGACCTGCCGGGCTACCGCCCTGCATGAGAAGGCGGACTCGTCGAACTTGCTGTCGAGCAGGAACTGCAAGGTCTGGGGGCTCCGTTCGTAGCTGTTCCCCGGCCGGTGGTACTCCTCCAGGACTGAGTGCAGCAAGCTGCCCATCGACATCGCGTCGTTCGCCACGTCCTCCAGTGCGATGTGGTGCGCGTACTTGTACTTCAGAGGACAGTCCCGGTAGGCCGCCAGCCGTGAGGCCGACAGGTATAGGTACCCGTCTGGGTATGGCGGCGAGGCGCCCCGCGTCTCTTCGACCAGGTCCCACCAGCCGCTCGGGTCTACTTTATCGGGGAAAACCTCGGCGAGCCGGCTCAGCGCGTACAGCGCGGCCGCGGCATCCAGCCTGCCACCCGGGGAGACGTCGGGCGTCTGGCGATAATCTCCTTGGACATGCGGGCAAGATGCCCGCGCTCCCGGAAAGGAATCATCCGGCCGGCTGCCAGAACTGGTCTGGCGCATTGACAGCCGCCAGAGCTGGCGACGATAGCCAGCCATCGCCTCCTCCACCGGATCTGCCTCGATCCCGTGCCCTGCTTCGGTATCTTCCGCAAAACCCAACTGTTGGAGAAAGCGAGAAGGGACGAGGCGGGTAGTTCCATCGAGGGCCGTCTTGCTGAAGCTGATCCACAGCCTCTCCCGCGCCCTGGAGAGAGCCACACCCAAGATGCGCCGCTCCTCTGCGAGATGCTGCTTTCTGATGGATTCATGTTCTCCGTCGCGGGCTCGAAGGAGGATGGGCGCCAGGTTGCCGACCGGTGACCGGCGCAGTGGGTAGACGTCCTCCACTACGTTGGGAACGAAAACGTACCTCCACTCCTTTCCTCGAGACTCGTGGATGGTGGCCAGTTGGACGCCCTCCCTGCCGCTATCGGGCGGTACTACGGTTAGCTCGCGGAAGTGGCCGGCCTCGAACAGCCGCACTATGTCGTTAACGGTCGTGGATGGGGTGTCCCCAACGATCCGAGTGACCTCGTCGAGCAGGACCCGGAAGGCCATCGGGATACCGGGAGCACCCTGAGGTCTTCCATCGGCCCAGGCGCGAGCCTGATGCGCGAAGGCCGGAAAAGCGGTCCAGATCCGCCAGAGCATCTCGTCGGGAGGCTCGTCGCCGTGGGCTTCCAGCTCGTGCAGCCGAGTGGCCAGGGCTGAGGCGTATTCCGCCACGTTGGGCGGCAGCGAGTCCAGCGAGTCAGGGGCTAGCGCCAGCGACATGAGAGATTGCTTCCGCTGCGCTGCCAGACGCTGGACCGAGCGGACCTCGGCGGGCGTTAGGCCACCCAGCGGGGAGGAGAGCAGCCTCAGGAAGAGCAGGTTCCTGTCTATCGACGAGGCCTCGAAGAAGCGCAACACCTCTACGGCAGAGGCTACCATCGGGTCGGACGCGACCGACACCGCCTCGGCCATGGCGCGGACCGGCAGCCCCCGGTTAACGAGCCGGTTCGCCAGCTCGCGGGCTATCGGATCGCCGCCGCGGCGAAACAGCACAGCTATCTCCTTCGGCAATGTGCCGGAGCCGACCAGAAAACCGATCCCCCTGGCCAGCCGGCCGGCTTCGTCCCTCTGGTTCTCGAACTGCTTTACGACGACCTCTCCGGGCGATGCGTGGAGGCCGGAGTACCCCACTGCTCCAGTCGGGCACGGTTCACCCGAATGGGCATATCCTTGTAGCGTCGGGTCTTGTACCCGACGTGGTACTACGTCCGTTGCTAGAGCCGGCGCTATATTGTGGCGCGTATCCCCGGATAGGACGCGCCGCCACACGAACTGGATAGCCGGGCTGCCACGGTAGACGGTTTCCAGCCGGACCAGGCGGGTCTGCTCAGCGACCTCCAGCTCGCGAAGGTAGGCTGGTGAGCCCCCTCGATACGAGTTGGTGGCCTGCTCCGGGTTGCCCGCCACGAAGAGGCCCTCGGACGCCAGCAGCCGGACCAGCAAGGCCTGTGCATACGTGGCTTGCTCGAACTCGTCTACAAGGACGTGAGGATGCTGTGTGCGGTACTGCTGCAGGATGTGTGAAGACGATCGAAAGAGATGGAGCGCTTGCAGCAGCGCCCCTTCGTCATCCAGCAGCCCTTCGCGCTTGGTGAGGCTTCGGTACCTCTGGACGAACCCTGCAAACCCGGCGAGGTCGCCCCTGCCGCAGGCCAAGAGCGCTTCTTTGATGCCGGCGGAGTCCAGATCATTGTTAGCAGCGCCCGCCACCAGGTCGTTTATCAGAGCTAGGGATGTCCTGAGTCTGATCGTCTCTTGGCGGTACGGCGCGAGGTTTCCACTCTTCCGTTCGAGCGCCTGTTTGAGGTGCTGCCACGCCTCCCGTGCGCTGGACCGGCGAGGTGGCCTGGTGTAGCCTGCCTCCCTGTAGTGGCTGCGCACGCAATCGAAGCAGAAGCTGTGGATAGTCGTTACCTGAGGCGCATACTTCCCGAGCCGAGGTGCCAGGTGGCCGGTTAGCTCCTCTGCATTAGCCCTGGACAGGGCGAGCACCAGGATCTCACTCCTCGGCACCCCTGATCGCACGAGCCAGGCCGCGCGCTCCACCACGACGGTGGTTTTCCCGCTGCCCGCCTCCCCGATCACCGCCACCGGCCCGATCGCGGCCGACACAGCCTCCAACTGCCGGGGATCTAACCATTGAGGGGGGTCATCCGTGGGCATCCCGCTACGCATCAGGCCAACCTCCCGATCTCCAATCCCGCTATCCTGCCTGATCTATCTCAACCCGAGGGTGAAGCGTGGGATCTGCTTGAACAACCAACAGCCGGTATTGTACAACACGAAACTACCTGCGACCTGGGGTAATCCTGTGGATTACCCCAGGTCTGGCAGATCAGCCTACTTCAGCGCGAACCAGGTCTCACCACCACCGAAGAGGTCCTTGCCGTACGAGAGGATGGCCTCGTCCATTGCACTCTCCTGCAGCATGACCGGCGTCAGCCAACCCTCCACCTCCGCTCCAGGGAATATGTCCTGGCCGCTGAATTGTGGCTCGGGCGGTACAGTCATCAAATCCGTCCCCCACATCCGGTTGGCGGCAAAGACGCTCATACCGCTGCTCGGGGTCTTATACGGCTTATCTTGGGGACCCGATAGATACTTCAGCCTCATCTTGATCGCCAGGTACTCCATGCCGGGGTGCGGATCCGGGTTGAACATGTTGGCCTTCTTTACCATAGCCGAGGCGTTGCGCTCGACCTGGATCACCGATAGCTCGAAGCTCGCCTTCCCGTCGTCGATCTTGCCAACCTCGCCGAACGGTATTGCGCTCCCTCGCGCTCCTCCAGGCTTCGAGCTAGTGGGCGCAGGAGGGGCTTCGATCGCTGGAGGGGGTCCGGCGTCCGCCTTGTCTCCGTCCAGCGCGAACCAGGTCTCACCATCGCCGAAGAGGTCCTTGCCCCAGGAGAGTAGGATCTCGTCCTGGGCGTCCTTGGGAACCTGCATTGGGGTGATCCACCCATCGACGGTGGCGCCCGGGAAGATGTCTATCCCCCCGAATTCGGGCTGCGGCGGCACGACCAGTCCCTCGGTGCCCCACATCCGAGACTGGGCGAACAGGCTCGACCCGCTCGAAGGTGTCTTGTGGGGCTTGTCTGCCGGCCCCTTTAGATAGGAAAGGCGCATCTTGATTGCCACGTAGGCCATACCATCCTTTGGAGGGGAGTTCAGAGAGTTGGCCTCCTTAACCAGGTCGGTAGCATCCCTCTGCACCTCGAGCACCCTCACCTCGAAGGTCTTGTTGCCCTGCGTAAGCGTTACCGACTGCCCGAAAGGCACCGGATTGCTCCGGCTGCTCCCCAGCTTGGGTCCCTCCGTCGGCTTGGCCGCAGCCCCCTGCGCCCCCGTCGAACCACTCGACGATGCCTTGGCGCCGCTACTCTGGCTGCCGGAAGATGCAACAGATGCCCCATTTGAAGCGGTGGACTCTGACCCACCGCCGCCTAACGCTGCGAAAATGCTCAGGACCACCAACAGTCCGATCAGCCCCATACAGCCTATGCCTAGCTTCTTGAACATTTCTTGACCTCCTTTCTGATCTCATGCCGGGAGTGCGGCCATCTTGGCCGCCGGTCCCTGGAAGCGCGGGGCAGTTTGCCTGCCCGTTTCCCTGGGAGCGCGGGCCGCTGGCCCGCCCGTTCTCTCGTGGGCGAGACGCTCCAAATGTAGCCGCACCTTTTACAGGTGCGCGTAGCCTCGTGGAGGGCTCACATCCGGTTCATTGTGAGGTACGCGCAGGCTGAAGCCTGCGGCTACATTTTTGAGGCGGGAGGGACGCCCGCGCTCCCGGCAGACGGCTTCGCCGTCTACCAAAATCACTTTGGTCGTGCACTAAGCACATAGCCCAAGATAGCCTGCCCTTCGTCACCCCCAGCCTCTTCTTCGTAACCCCAGGCTTCTTCTTCGTCACCCCCGCGAAAGCGGGGGTCCAGTCCACCGCCCTCCAGCGCTCTGGATTCCCGCTTCCGCGGGAATGACGGATTAGGGGTCGGGAATGACGGAGCAGGGGGTGGGAACGACAGTCTGGTTGTGCACCCGATCTTGGGCCAGATGCTTAGTCGCCTGCTGGCCCTTAACGTCTGGTGCGAAACTCGCGCCTGACCGAAGACCTGGCGACGCTGGAGCCTTCGGAGCGAGAACCCCGGCTATGGATGCGGAATATCCCCATGTGCACGACAATCCCATCGAACACCAGAGCCGATCCCACGGCTCTCTCCCCCGCCAGCCGCAGGTCGTTGCCCAGCGCCAGCGAAGGGAACACTTCCACTCGCGCCCCCACGACCCTCTGGAGCAGCCTTTCAGCCCTCTCCCGAGCGACCGGGCCTCCCTCGGGTCCGTCCATGGCGTCCATCGCGTAGCTGCGCACCAACTTGGCCCACAACTTGGCCGCGGTGGTAGGCTGGTCGAACAGGTCCGCCACCGCCATCCGGCCGTTCATCGCCACCGCCATTCCTACCGCGGACTCCACAACCGGGAATGCCCGTTCGTAGTCCGATAGCCCCTTGGACCTACCCCGGTAGATGTCGTTCATAGCCCCGGTGGCAGATGCCACCCTAGCGTCCCTCTGCTTGGCGGCGATGGCGTCCCATACAGCCCCCTGATCCGCCGTTGCTCTCCCCGTGGCTCGGAGGTTGGCCCGCACAGCGTCCTCCTTCTCCCTTCGTAGCGAGAAGAAGGTGGCCTCGCCTGAGCCGAAGTTTGGGGCTACGTCGTGCCACCGCCCGTGCTCCACGCAGCTCACCGGCAGCGCAACCTCGCTATTTGGTGCTATTAAAAAGGAAGCGTTCACGATCCGGTTCTGCTTGCCCCCGAGCACCTCCTCCCCGTCCATGACGAACACCATGTCATCCGATCGGTTCACCATCCATAGCTCCGGCACCGTCGCCGAGGGCCGTTCCCGCACCTCCACTGCTCCGTCGGCCAGCGCCTCCGAGAGCACCCGATACCTCAGCGGGCTTTCCCCCTTGTGGAACACCGGGAACAGGGTCATCCGGTCGAACCGGACCCCCTCACCCACCTGAAGCCCAGATAGATAGCCGTTTACGATCCCCTGCACAGCCTTCCTCCTTTCGCCGCTCTTGCGGCCACAGCGCGTCAAATCCGAAACTTTGATGAGGATCTTAGCGACTACCAGTGACACCTCCGGTGTCACGCATTACCGGCGACGATCGCCCGTTTGTGCGCCTTTGGGAACTGTTTGATGATTCTTGATGAAACAAACCGGCTCACCCGGCAACCCTGCATTATTCGGCTTCTACACCGGCAACACCGTTGACTATGGAGCGCTACACGTCTAATATCATCACCAACCTTGATGTTCATTCCCGCCGATACTCCTGTGCTGGAGGTGATGCATATTGGCTGCGACGAAGCAGTACGACCGCACGGCCAGGCTGAACCAGGTCTGCCAACTGCTCTTCATCTATCCAAACGGCCTGACGGTAGATCGCCTAGCCGAGCTATGCGAGGTTT
>JBMNNU010000380.1:0-3003 GCA_050942695.1 Chloroflexota bacterium | reverse complement strand
CAACGGGACCGTTACATCCCGATATGGTGCGAGCAGGGGCGCTACAGGCTGGACGAAAGGCACTTCCTGCAGCCCCTCAAGCTCTCCCTCTCAGAGGCGATGGCGCTCTTCCTGGCAGCCCGGCTGGTTTCGCGCTACTCCGACGAGCGCGACCCCAGTATCGAGTCCGCCTTCCACAAGCTGGCAACCATCCTGCCGCGTCCAGTCGCCCAGCACGTCGAGGAGACCGTGAGGGGGATGCTATCCCGCCACCGGAACCCCCAGTACACCAAGGTGTTCGAGATCCTGGCTGAGGCCTGGTCCGGCGGGAGGAGAGTGAAGATCTGGTACCCCGACTCAGTTGACACCGACATTCTCAACGAGCGGCTTGTGGAGCCCTATTTCCTTGAGCCCTCGCCTATCGGCCATGCTTGCTACCTGATCGGCTACTGCCATCATGCCGGGGCCATGCGGACGTTCAAGCTGGAGAGGATCAGGGACGTCGAGCTTACAGACCAGCCCTACGAGATCCCCGCCGACTTCGACGTCAACACCTATCTGAGGTCCAGTTGGGGTATCGTGGCCGACGAGGAGGTGAAGGTGCAGCTTCGCTTCTCGCCCAGGGTGGCCTTTCGTGTGAGGGAGTGCACCTGGCACCCCTCTCAGACCATCGCAGAGCGTAGGGACGGCGGCCTGGACTTCACCGCGACGGTAGCGGGCACCATGGAGATCACGCCCTGGATCCTATCCTGGGGCGCCGAGGTGGAGGTGGTGGGGCCCCCTGAGCTACGTTCGAAGATCCAGGAGATAGTGCGAAGGATGAGCGAAGCTTATAGCTAAAAAACATCGTCCTGAAGGTCTAAGCTGTCTTGCCCGTTTGTCCTGCCTCTCCGCGACACTCAAACAGTCACAAGCCCCCGGCGCTCTTGTATGAACCGGGGAATATCGGATTGGCTGCACAGATCTGGGGTTGAAGCAATGGCAAAGGGTTATTATGGAGAAAGCTGCTCCGATGCAATAAGGAACTGCATGAAAGAGGGAGAGATTCTGTCCTTTGAGGAGTTGCTGCGTAGGGTTAAGCGTAGGGGTTCTTGGACAGCGGCAACTCTCAACCTGCACTTAATGGCGCTTGTGGTAAACCTGCCTCCTGCGAGACGTCACTGGCCGAACATGACTCCGTTTCTTTTGCTGCACGAAGACGGCACGTACCAACTCTTCGATCCCAAGGTTCATCCTCAGCCGAAAGGATGGTAGCGCACTGGCGGTAGAAGGTACCATGCTCGATTCTTTTTTGTACTGAACTCGGTACACATCAAGTTTCTTTGTCATGGCCAATTCGATCGAATTATGCGAGGAAGTGCCAAAGTCGATGTCGGTAGTTTTAAGACGAAAGATCAAGGAGCGGTTGCAGGAGTTAAGCCCGCGCGCCTTTGAGTTCTTTGCAGGCGATCTTCTGGAATACCTCGGACTGGCTTCCGTCCGCGTTACTCGTCAGACTGGTGATGGTGGCATTGATGCTGAATGCGAGCTGGTGAGCGGAAATCTCTTTCATGTGCCCGCTGGTGTGCAGGTAAAGCGTCAGCGCCGACCAGTCTATCGTCCCGAGATCGATCGTTTTATCGGTGCGTTGGCTAACCGTTACTCCTACGGGATCTTCATTACGACAGCGAATTTCTCGGAGACTTCGCTCCAGAAGAGCGCAAAGTCGATACCATACATATCTACAATCGATGGAGACCAGGTTGCCGATGTCTTGATAAAAAACGAAATCGGCATCCAACACAAGACCAACTCCATCGATGAAGATTATTTTGGAATGTTCGAAGGCCAACTACGTGTTGCAGAAAGACCTGCATCATACGATGTTAGATCTGAGCGTATGATTAGCACAGATGATGATCTCATCTCTCTTCGTGCGCTCAGCTATGCCTTGCGTGTCGACACGACTACTATCCGGCGTTGGGTCGAGCGTGGCAAAATCAAACCTGATTCTTATAGTGATCAGCGGGCAGGCGACGGCCTGTTTTTCCGGCGACGATGTATTCAGGAGGCTCGGCAAAAGTTCAAGCTACGCCCAGATCCGGTATTAAATGATGAGTGGCTCGGCAGCTTTTTGAGATTTGCGATGCGAGGCCTGCTCAACAAATCGTATAAACCAGTGATGCTTCTGGCTATGTTTGATAATGTGAACAGCGATGGCACCATCAACGAGAATACTTTGGTCGAGTCTTTTCGAGCATTCTATGTTGCCCGTTCCAAAAAAGGATTGCAGCCGGAAGTGAGCTCATCTCTATTAAGCCGTCCGGAGAGCGCGAGCTTATCGGATGTAAGGAAACTGTTGATCCGGTATCCATTGGACCGATTCATCATTCAAGGGTTTATTGAGCACCTGCCTGAAGAAGGTCTTATCCGGTTCAGGCCGGAGCTATGGGAGGGCCTTCATTTCCAAGACGTCCTTGCGCTGCGCGATTCTCTGCGAAAGCAACTCGATCGCTACTTCTCTACCCTCAATCGGAAGGGTTAGGTCTAGAGCCACGTTCCTCGTCTATCGCCCCAGTTGCTGTTCCCATCGACGTCGGTGCGTTTGGCCTGGCCGTCGACCGGATGCAGGACCAGGGTGCCCGTGTAGTGATCCTTGCCACTTTACAGCAGTGCTCGCAAGAATAGGCGAAACACTCGATGCACCTTGTGATAGAATATCCCTGTTGCGCTGCCCTGAGCCACATCGAGACAGCCAACGCCCATTGGCAGAACAGGGGTGGGTTGATGAGGGAGATAACACTAGCCGATCGTTTTCGCTACGCTCTCGATAATGCGATGTCCCGAGGTCCGTCGAGCCTGATTGTTTGGCTAGTGCTGATTACGTTGATTGTGGTCGTTAGCAGCTCGCTATTCGTCTTGATCGCCGGAGCCGACCCCGATATCGCACCCGGTGACCTTGTCTGGGTCGTACTCCTCCAGACCCTCTCTCCCGACTCGGTGGACCCCAAAGCAGGCTCTGCGATCTTCCTCGGCACTATGCTT
>JBMNNU010000077.1:0-12964 GCA_050942695.1 Chloroflexota bacterium | reverse complement strand
CTTTCCCTCCAGGAACAGCAGCACCTGCTGGATGGCTTGCATGTACTCGCCGTGGTCCGCAGCCCCGATGCAGGGCGCCGAGCATCTGTGGATGTGGTATGAGAGGCAAGCCCGAGCATCTTTGCCAGTTATAGTCCGGTGGCAACTGCGGAAAGGGAACAGCCGGTTCAGGGTATCCAGGGTGTGGCGCACCGATTTGGCATCGGTGAAGGGGCCGAAGTAGCGAGACCCGTCCCTGGAGATACTGCGAGTGAAGTAGACGCGAGGCCACTCTTCCTGGAGTGTCACCTTGATGAATGGGTAGCTTTTATCGTCCCGTAGCCTCACGTTGTAGCGAGGGCGGAACTCTTTGATCAGATTGCACTCGAGGATAAGGGCTTCCACCGGCGAACTGGTAACGGTGACGTCCAGATCACACGCCTTCTCCACCATTCTTCGAGTTTTTGGCGCCAGGAGGTCCGGCGATTGCAGATAGGACCGCACCCGACTCCTAAGAGACTGGGCTTTGCCCACATATAGCACTGTTCCGCCTGCATCGCGGAAGCAGTAGACCCCGGGCTTATCGGGAAGAGTGTCTACCTTTTCCTGCAGCTCTATTGATGCCAAGGCGCCCTCTGCGAATAGGAAAGTTTTGTTTATCTAAAACAGATTCTAACCTTCGCCGCCCCTAGCGGCAAGGTCTACTGCAAATAGGGGAGGGGGCGGCCCCCATGTCCAGGCTCGATTTTTATGCCCGTCGCCCGCCGCTCAAGCAGCGGTCTGAGACGCTCAAGCCCGGTTATGGCTGTTGACTAAATAATCGTACGTCAGCACCATCCCACGAGGCACCGGGCGGGCACGGTGCGCAACGCGAGCGAGCACAGCGTTGCGGCCCCTACGTTGTTTTGGATGCAATGTCGGTTTATTTTGTTAACGGCCATAACCGGGCTGGGACCAACCATATCAAGAGGGCGCTTTTAGCGTCCTTGAGCGTCTTAGCCTGGTCCATTTATGGCCAGGCGTCGAAACCAGCGATTTTTCCGGAAACTTGGGCTGCACCCAGCAAATGGCACAGGAAGTGCTTCAAGGCTCCATCCTATGTGTGGATGATAGAAAATTAGCCGAGGTAAGTATGCCGATGAGGGACACCTTTCTACGCGTTCTGGCCACCGTTTTCCTCTCTGCATCCATCTGGTTTGGAGCGCAGTCCTGTTCTTACGCATCCAGCATGGATGGGAATTTTGGGGATCAATCAGCAGCTACTGCGCCTTTGGCGCAGATTGCACCCACACCCCAACAATCGTCTACGCAATCACCTCCATCATCAGAGCCACCTTCGATAGAGGAGTTCTCCGGTGCGATTCGATGGGTGGCCGAGCAGGTGAAGCCAGCGGTCGTGCAGATCACGACTCAAGAACTGTCTGAAGATATCTTCATCGAGTCGGAATCCGGAGTTGGCTCGGGGGTTATCTACGACCCAGCGGGCTATATTTTGACAAATAACCACGTCGTAGCCGGTGCACAAACCCTGACGGTCGCTCTTCCAGACGGCCGGACCTTCGAGGGAACGCTGTTGGGCGGGGATCCACAGACCGATCTGGCGGTTGTCCAGATCCATGGTGATGATCTGCCCGTGGCGAAATTGGGGGATTCAGACCAGCTTAATGTTGGCGATTGGGTTGTCGCCATCGGTAACGCTCTTGGTTTGCCGGGCGGCCCAACGGTGACGGTGGGGGTGGTAAGCGCCCTGGGCAGGACTGTGCAGGAACCTGGGGATGCGCTGGGAGAGGGTGGGCCCTTCCTGTACGATCTGATACAGACCGACGCATCCATCAATCCGGGGAACAGCGGAGGGGCCCTAGTAAATTTGAAGGGCGAAGTAGTGGGCATCAATACCCTGGTAGCCGGTGCCGCGGGCTCTGGAATCTTGGCGCAGGGGATCGGCTTTGCTATTGCCGTCAATAGAGCCCAACCGATCGCTGAACAGTTGACGACCACGGGGCGCGTGGTTCACCCCTTCCTAGGAATTCGATATGTGGGGATTACTCCAGCCATCGCTCAGGAGTTGGGTATCCAGGACATCCGCGGCATCATCGTAATGAGAGTGGTGCCGGGCTCTCCGGCTGAGCAGGCAGGGGTGCAGCAGTTTGACATCATCGAGAGCATAAACGGCCAGGGGATAGAGCACGAATCAACTCTGGGCAGGGTGCTGAGCAACCACAAGCCCGGCGATGCGGTATCTCTGGAGGTTCAACGGGAGGGGATCAAACAGGTACTAGAGATAATCCTGGGCGAGCGACCACCAGAGTAAACCTCGGTCCTGAGTCCTAGGTCCTAGTGTATTATGCTCTCAGGACTCAGGACTCAGGACTCAGGACTCAGGACTCAGGACTCAGGACTCAGGACTCACGTTACGAGCCTTTCTCTAGCAGTTCGATCGCTTTCAGCAACTGCGCGTCGGTGATGGCTCTTAGCTGCTCCGGCGTCATCTCCAATTCCATTCTGGGGATCACAACCTCAGCATCGGGTGAGAGAGTCACGGTTATGTCGGGCTCTATCCCCTTCTTCCAGATCTGGCGACCGCTGGGTGTTAGCCACTCGCTGGTGCCCAGCAGTATGGCAGATCCATCGCTCAAGCGGAAGCTTGAGAGCACGGTGCCGGTGCCAAAGGTAGTCTCTCCCACCACCTGCCCCCGATTGTTGTCCTGCACAGCCCCTGCAAGGATCTCGGCTGCGCTGGCCGTCCCGCGATTCACTAGCACCACCAGCGGCATATCAGTTGCTTGCCCTCCGGATGTGACGGAGTGCACCTTCTGGTTTCCCTCGGCGTTTCGTTCGATGAGGACGTCTCCGCTAGGAATAAACTGGCTGGTAACCTCTATACATTGGTCCAGAAGCCCTCCAGAGTTGCTCCGGACGTCCAATACCAACGCTCGAGCGCCGGCGGCTTTCAATTCTTTAATGGCTGCGACTATCTCCCTACCGGCATTAGCGTTGAATTGGCTGAGACGGAGATGGGCGATATCTGTTCCCGGTAACATAGCCCAAGAGACGGGGTGAACAGTAATTTTGCCGCGAATTATAGTGATCTCCGTTAGAGAGTTCTCACCAGGGTGGATCACCTTCAAGGTCACCGGAGTACCTTCGGGGCCCCGAACCATCCTAACCACCCTGTCCAGGGATAATCCTGCTACTGTTTGCCCTTCGACCTCTACCAGAATATCTCCAGCTTTGATGCCCGCTTTTTGTGCGGGAGAATCATCCATCGGAGCGACAATTATGGGATAACCATCCTTCTCTCCCAGCTCCGCTCCGATACCATAAAATTGGCCGGATATGTCGCTGCTCTGGAATGCGGCTTCCTCCGGCGTCATGAACCGGGTGTGGCCTGCATCTCCTAACGCTCCCAACATGCCCTCGATGGCGCCGTAGGTCATTTCTTTGGCGTCGACGGCCGAGCGGTCAACAAAATGGCGTTCGACTATGTTCCAAGCTTCCCAAAAAATAGTGAACTGCTCAGCTAGCCCTTGTGGTTCCTCGCGGAGGATCGAGCCGGGGAGGGCTCCATTCCTTTCTACTACCACACCTGCAGTAAAACTGCTGCCGAGGATGATCAGCAGGGCCAATATGAAAAGAATCCATTGAGGCCAACGATTCATGGTCACCTCCTGAACGGAGTATAACCTACCGTCGAGGATCGGCAAAATATTCGAGAGCCGGGGGCTTCGCATTGCCATCTGACGACGGAGATGCTACATGCGCAAAAGCATCTAGCGCAACAAGCATACCAAATAATAAAGCAGGCAGAAACGACGACCGGTGGGGGGCACCGGTCGTCGTGATGGAGTTCGATCTATATAAACCGCTTGGTGGTTAAGCCGGAGTAGCGCCTGCCTCCGGAACAGGGATCACTTCCTCGTCGGAGTCGAACACCTTGCGATCGAGGGCGTTCTCCCAATGGGCTACGGCAGTGGTTACCGCCATGTCATCCACCACATTCAGGGTAGTGCGGAACATATCCGCTATTCGGTCAACGCCCGCGACGAGGGCGATACCCTCCAGAGGCAAGCCAGCCGAACGCAAGACAATGGCCAGGGTTATCAAGCCAGCGCCGGGCACGGCAAAGGTGCCTGTCGAGGCCAGCAGCGCGGTAAGAATGACCACGAACAGGTGGCCGAAGCTGAGATCGATGTGGTAAAACTGGGCGATGAGTACCGCGGCCATCGCCTGGTATAGCGCCGTGCCGTCCTGGTTCATGGCTCCCAGCGGCAGGGTGAAGGCCCAGATACGGCGCTGAATGCCTATTTTCCGCTCAGCCACCCTGAACTCAACCGGTAAGGCCGCGGCGGCGCTGCAGGTGGTGAAGGCTATCGCCATGAAATCCCAGCACTTCTTGAACCACCGGATGGGGTCTAGCTTGGCGAAGAACCACACTATCAGCCCGGAGACCACAAAGATCTGGAAGGTTAGCGCGACAGCGATACCAATTAGGTACTTAGCCAGCGGAACAAGGACGACCAGTCCGTAGGTAGCGGTGGTCCAGGTCATGAGCGCAAAGACACCATACGGCGCCAGTTTCATGATTATCCCGATCAGCGAGATAAGCCCCTTATTGACCTGCTCAAGGACATCCAGGACCAACGGGACCTCTTTCTTGATCATGCCTAATGCCACGCCAAAGAAGAGAGCGAAGACAATGACCTGCATTACGTCGCCTCTGGAGGCAGCATCGAAGACGTTGGAGGGGAAGATGGTCAAGATCAGATCTTTACCCTCCATTGGGGTGGGTGGTTGGGCTGCGCCTGCGGGCGGCTCTGGGAGCCCAACGCCCGGCTGAATCAACAATGCGACGGTCAAACCGATGGTAATTGCAATAAGACTGGTGAGTTCGTAAAGGGCGAATAGCTTGAGCCCCACCCGGCCAAGATCACGAGGATTGCCAATGGCGGCGGCTCCGGTGACCAGCACTACGAAAATGAAAGGCACCACGAGCATCTGGAGCAACCGGAGGAAAATATCGCCGAAGATTTTGATCCAGGCTATATCCTTGCCGACGATGGCGCCGACAATAATACCCAGGATCATCGCGGTGAATATCTGCACTGCCAGGGTAAACCGGAATCCTCTCATGTCAGCAACTCCCTTTTACAAATACGGATCAATACTTCCCTTCAAAAGCAGAAAGAAATGGAAACGACCGCAAACTATGGAATGGGAATCTGCCAACTGTCCAACGGATCAGGTCAATTTGGTGGCGGTGCTGTTGACCCTCCTTTCTCCGCGGAAGGATCCACTGCCGGAGTGCGCCTTTGCACAGTTTACGCTTACCAACGTACCAATGCCGTTGTCGATCCGCGGTGAGTAATTTAAGCATGGCTAATTTGCTCCATCGTGGTGGATTCTGTCAAGAGGGACACAATGGCTATATAACGGAACCGCAGCAGCGCTAATTGATGTGTCGCGGCGACTAGTGAGCTGAAGGTTGATGGACGGTGAATCTTATCTGCTTCCCGTGGTGCTAAGCGCGAGGCAAGTGTACAATAATCAACGTTAACCCTCCGGCGAGGAGTCTTCGAAGAGGATGCGTCGAAAGGAGTGGCTTTGGATGTGAAGAGGGTCCAACTGTTTGCCACCTGTCTGATCGACACCCTGGCCCCGGAGGTCGGGGAGTGCGTAGTGGATGTGCTGGAAAAGGCGGGTGTCGAGGTCGAGGTTCCCGAAGGCCAGACCTGCTGTGGCCAACCAGCCTTCAACGGAGGCTTCTGGGACGAAGCCCGCACCATGGCCAAACACACCATCGAGCTGTTCGGAGACGGCGATCTACCGGTGGTGGTCCCCTCCGGTTCCTGTGGCTACATGATCGCCCACCACTATCCTGAGCTATTTGAGGACGATCCCGTTTGGCGGAAGCGTGCTGAAAGGCTCGCCGGGCGCATTTACGAACTTACGCAGTATCTGGTGGACGTTCTGGGAGTAACCGATCTGGGCGCTAGATGTGAGGGAAGGTTCACCTATCACGCCTCCTGCCACCTCTTAAGAGGGATGAAGATCCACCGACAGCCTCTGGAGCTCCTCGCGCGCGTGGTTGGCGCCGAGGTGGTGCCCCTGGAGGGCGAGCAGGAGTGTTGTGGTTTCGGCGGGCTGTTCTCCATCAAATACGGTGACATCTCCTCGGCGATGCTGGATCGGAAATTGGACAACATCGTCGCCTCGGGTGCCGAATATGTGGTGGGTTGCGATCTAAGCTGCCTCCTGAACATCAACGGCGGCCTTCATCGGCGAAAGCTGCCTATCAAAGGTGTGCACATAGCCCAACTGCTGGCTGGAAAGGTGAGGTGATAGTGTGGCTGGATCGACTGTTACCTTCAAAAAGCGAGTAGCCGAGTCGGTTCACGATGAAGCGCTCCACAAAGCCCTCAGGCGGGCCACAGATCGCTTTGGTGCCAACCGGATTGCGATGTTAGCCACACTTCCCGATGCTGAGGAAGCAAGAGACCGAGCTCGTGCCATCCGTCGCCACACCGTAGCCAACTTGGCCCGCTACCTTGGGCAGTTCGTGGAAAGTGTGGAGCGGGTTGGTGGCAAGGCGCATTGGGCTGCCGATGCGGATGAGGCCAATCGGATAATCGCCGACCTTGCCAGGGCTCGCGGGGTGAATCTGGTTGTAAAAGGCAAGTCGATGGTCAGCGAGGAGACAGAGCTAAACCAGGCGCTGGAAGTGGCGGGTGTTACCGCTCAGGAGACCGACCTTGCGGAGTTCGTGCTCCAGTTGCAGGGTTCCGTGCCCTCACACATCGTGGTTCCGATAGTCCACATGACCCGGCAGGACGTCTCCAGGCTGTTCCATGAAAAGTTGGGCTCAGAGGAAACTGAGGATGTGCTCCGCCTGGCTCGCATCGCTAGAGAGACCCTGCGTCGTAAGTATGTGGAAGCGGGGATGGGGTTTACCGGGGCAAACTTTGGTGTAGCGGAGACTGGGACCATCGTCACCGTAACCAACGAGGGAAACGGCCGCCTCAGCAGCAGCCTCCCTAGATGCCACGTGGTGCTGATGGGTATCGAACGGCTGGTGCCCACCCTGGAAGATCTTGGGCTGATGCTGCAGTTGCTTGCAAGGAGCGCAACGGGCCAAAAGCTGAGCGTTTATTCCAATATGGTCACTGGCCCTAGAAGAGGCGGCGACGACGACGGGCCTGAAGAGCTGCATATAGTGCTGATAGATAACGGAAGAACCCGGATACTTGAGTCCGAGTACGCTGAGATGCTCACCTGCATTCGTTGCGGCGCCTGCCTCAACGCCTGTCCCGTGTATAAGCTGATCGGTGGCCACGCCTACGGAGCGGTCTACCCTGGTCCTATGGGCAGCGTGCTTAGCCCCTTGTTCGAGGGATTAGATAGATACCACGACCTACCTCATGCATCATCACTGTGCGGCGCCTGCCGGGAGGTTTGCCCGGTGCGCATCGACCTGCCGGGTCTCTTGCTCAGGCTGCGTAGGGACACTGTGCGAGAGGGGCACAGGCCCTGGTGGCTGAAGTTGGGCATCTCCGGCTTCGCTACCGCGGCAGGGAGCCCCGCCCTCTTCAGGATTGGATCGAACCTAGCCGGGTTCGGCAGCCGATTGATCTCAAAGCAAGGTTGGATAACTGGCCTGCCAGCGCCGTTGAATGCGTGGACCGATACGAGGGACTTTCCCAGCTTTGTCGGTAAGAGTTTCCAGGCTAGATGGAAAGAGCGCCAATCCGGAAGGAATCGGTAGGGAGGTGAGAGATGAGCGAAGTAATGGATCGCATCCGGCAGGCCGCAGCCAAAGCCGCCGCTGGCCCTCTGGCCGATGCCCGTGAGCGCCCCCAATTCGAGCGGGTAGCGGCTCAATCGCCCTTCCCTCCGGAGGCCGGACGGGAGGAGTACGTAGAGCGCTTCCGAGCCGAGTTAGAAGCCCTCACCGCGAAGGTGTATGGCCCCTTCGACGCTGATGATGCGATCGAGCAGGTAACCAGGCTGATCCTACAAGCCGTTGGGCGTGGAGGCGGGGAGACGGAGACAGAGGCTGACGCGGAGACACGGGGACGCGGAGACGGACCCCACCCCCAGCCCCTCCCCCACAAGGAGAGGGGAGATACCCAGCACTCAGAACCCAGAACCCAGAACTCAGAACTGTCCTCAGGACTTAGGACTCAGCACTCAGGACTCAGCACCCAACACCCAGCACTAACCCCCGTCCTGTCCTGGGCGGAAAACGAGATAGAGTGTCCGGGGTTAGCAGACAAGCTCCGGCAAGCTGGCATCAGTCTGGTTAGCGGGCGAGTGCCTAACGACGAGAACCACCAGAATGTGTTGGAGAAGTTGGCGACGATGGAGGTTGGTCTCACCGGCGCCGTCGCGGGTCTAGCCGATACTGGGAGCATAATCGTCGCGTCCGGTGCCGGACGCTCCAGAATAGCCTCTTTGTTGCCGCCGGTGCACATCGCCCTGTTGCCCGTGGAGCGCATCTACCCAACTATGCAGGACTGGCTGGTAGGGGGAGGGGCCGATCTGGTTGCGCAGAGCGCCAACGTGGTGGTGATAACCGGGTCCAGCAGAACCTCCGACATAGAGTTGCAGTTGACGCTTGGCATGCACGGGCCGAAGGAGCTGCACGTGGTACTGTTGAGATAAGAGCAATCAGCAATCAGTCGTCAGCTTCCAGCACGGGATGGTTCACACGAACAACCAGATCTGTAGCGTCGGGGCTCGTCCCCGACGCTACAGCATTGGACTGTTACACGAACTGACTGTTTGTATGAACCATGCCTTCTAGCACAGATCCTGGCAAGGGGCGTGCTACAATACCCGGCCGACCCCAACTACATTCGGGGGCGCTAAGAGGTGCCTGATGCCGACATTGAGGAATCTGCTTCGAGACATATCGGATGCTCAGCCGGTTGGCGACCTGGAAACCAACGTGGCTGGTATCGCCTACGATTCTAGACTTGTCAAACCTGGAGACCTTTTCGTTGCGCTGCCCGGTTTCCATATTGATGGAGCTGAGTTTATACCGGATGCAATCAGGCGAGGCGCTGTGGCCATTGTCACGGAAAAAGCTTGGGCGCCTATAACTGATGGGACTCCCTGTTTGACGGTTAAAGACGCGCGGCGAACTTTGACCGATCTCTCCGCCGCTTTTTACGATTACCCTGCCAGACAAATACGGGTGGTGGGTGTAACCGGCACCGACGGGAAGACTACCACTACCTATCTGATCAGCGCCTCGCTGGAAGCAATGGGGTATCGGACCGGCTTCATTACGACTGCAGATGTCAAGGTGGCGGACCAGGTCTGGCGCAACGACACTCAGCACACGACGCCCGAGCCTGTAGAGATCTATGGGTTGTTGCGTCGAATGGTAGACGAGGGCATCGACTACGCGGTGTTAGAGACAAGCTCCCACGCCTTGGCGTTGGATCGTATGCTTCATTGCGAGTTCGATGCGGCTGTGTTCACCAACCTTAGTCCTGAGCACCTGAACTTCCACGGCTCCATGGAGAAGTACCTTCGCGATAAGATGAAACTGTTCAGCCTCCTAGATCAAGCTGCGTCTAAAGGGGGCGATAAGGTTGCGATCCTAAACGCAGATGATCCCCGCTCCCTTGAAATAGCCTCGGCTACCAACTCTAAGGTGCTGTGGTATGGGATAGATGGAACGCCGGACGCGGAGATGGGGAGAGGGACCCCGTCCCCTGCCCCTCCCCCACAGGGAGAGGGGAGAGAAACCACCCTCGGGGAGAGGGAACAGAACCCAGAACCCAGAACCCAGAACCGTCCTCAGGACTTCATCGTAAAGGCTGCAAACGTTCAGTTGCTCCCAAAAGGGTCCCGTTTCGTGCTGGTCACTCCCCTTGGGTCGATGGATGTGGAATCCCGCCTGGCGGGCAGGTTCAACGTGTATAACTGGCTTGCGGCGGCGGCGGTAGGGTTGAGCCAGGGGGCGAGCCTGGAGCAGATCAGGCAGGCGATGGCCTTGGTGGATTCGGTGCCGGGGAGGATGCAGAGGATCGCTGAAGGGCAGAGCTTCTCTGTGGTAGTGGACTTCGCTCATACCCCCCAGGCGCTCCAAACGGTTCTCGGAACTCTCAAACCGATAACGCCGGGCAGGTTGATAGTGCTTTTCGGCATGGCGGGCGAGCGAGACCCCAGCAATCGACCTGAGATGGGGCGAGTGGCTGCCCGACTGGCGAACCTCGCCATCTTCACGATGGACGATCCGCGCTTTGAGGATCCCATGGAGATCGCTGAGCAGATAGCGGAAGGTGCCAGGCGCGAAGGTTGGCGAGAGGGGCGGGAATACATCAGGATAGCTGATCGAGAGGATGCCATACGCGAGGCCTTCCGTTGGGCTCAACCCGGAGACACGGTGCTCCTAGCAGGCAAAGGCCACGAGACCCGCCAGGTTATTGGGGAGCAGCTAGTGCCCTGGAACGATGGAGAGGTAGCTCGGCGCATCCTACGCGAAATGATAGGCCATTAGCATTCCTTTAGCTATTCGCTATTCGCCTCTTATGCTACAATCGATGCCATTATTCGCTGATTGCCTATTATTCAACACAGTTAGGAGAAGGCCTTATGAAATTAGCAAGCAGGATGGATCGATTGGGCATGGAGACAGCTTTCAGTGTGTTGGCTCAAGCGCGGGCACTGGAAGCGCAAGGCAAGAACGTGATTCACCTGGAGATCGGTGAGCCGGATTTCGATACTCCTGCCGCTATCGTAAGCGCCGCGCAGGAGGCGTTGCGCCAGGGATACACCCACTACGGACCCTCGCAGGGGCTACCTGAATTGCGCGAGCTTATCGCCTCTGAGCTGAAAGCGAGCCGGGGATTAGATGTAAATCCCAACTGTGTGGTCGTCACCCCCGGCGCCAAGCCAGTCATGTTCTACACCATTCTCGCGCTAGCCGAAGAAGGCGACGAGGTTATTTACCCCGATCCCGGCTTCCCAATTTACAAGTCGATGATCGACTTTGTTGGCGCGAAGGCGGTGCCACTGGTTCTAAGAGAGGAGAAAGATTTCAGTATCGACCTGGAGGAGTTGAAGTCAAAAATTACCCCCAGGACCACCTTGCTGATCCTCAACTCCCCGCATAATCCCACAGGAGGTATCATACCCCCCGAACAGTTAGAGGAGATAGCGGCTCTCGCGGTCGAGCACGACCTGTGGGTGCTCTCGGACGAGGTCTACTGGCGCATTCTGTATGAGGGGCGCCACGTCAGCATAGCCAGCTTCCCGGGTATGGCTGAGCGCACGATAATCCTCGATGGCCATTCCAAGACATACGCCATGACGGGGTGGCGGCTCGGCTTCGCGGTGGTGCCCGAATCACTTGCCTTCCATTTCACTAAGCTGGTGAACAACAACGCATCCTGCACCGCAACCTTCGTACAGAGGGCGGCTCTAGCCGGACCTGAAGCCGAGGCCGATGTTGATATGATGGTAAAGGAGTTCGCCGCACGACGGAAAGTAGTGGTTGAAGGGCTGAATGCGATCGAAGGTATCAGATGCCGATGGCCGGCCGGGGCATTCTATGCTTTCCCCAACGTGACCGGCGTAGGGATTAGCAGCGACGAATTTGCCCGCTACCTGCTGAACGAAGCCGGCGTGGCCACTCTCTCCGGCACCGCTTTTGGCGCGGCCGGTAATGGATTCATTCGCATCTCCTACGCGAACTCTTTGGCCAATCTGCAGGAGGCCCTTCGACGGATTCGATGGGCAGTAGAGCAGATCCGGCCCAGCATCCCAGTCAGTACTGCAAATCAGGCGGCGAGAGGCTAGTTCTCCGCCACGAAGATATAGAACAACAGGCACAAGGCAAAGGGACGGCCTTGTGCCTTGTTGTTTTGTGCCTTGTGCCCTCGATCTAACGAAACCTTTTTGTGGCTCCGACGTTGTATGGTGTTGTAAACGCTTATCCTATCTCAGCGTAGAAAGGAGTGAAACAGTGGGAATTGGACTAGGGAAAACTTCGGGGCTCGGCCTTCTGGCAGCGATAGCGTTCGCAGCGGTTGCGCTTGTTGCTAATAGCGTTAGCGCCCAGACAGCCATCAACGAGTGGGGTATTCCCACCACCAACAGCCAGCCAGCCAATATAGCCCCAGATTCCTTCGGTAACCTCTGGTTCACCGAGACAACCGGGAACAAGATCGCCAAGATCACACAGAATGGAGTGATCCAGGAGTACAGCGTGACCACGCCAGACAGCCAGCCATGGGGGATTGCCGTGGACTCCGGCAATCGGGTGTGGTTCACCGAGTTTGCAGGCAACAAGATCGGCAACCTGACCCCTCACGGCCAGATGGGACAGGACAATATCCCCACCAGCGACAGCAAACCTGCAGGCATTGCGATCGATGGCTCCGGCAACGTATGGTTTGCCGAGTCCGGCAGCAACAAGATAGGCAAGATGACCCCAGCAGGGGAGTTTACAGAGTACAACGTGCCCACAGCCGACAGCCAGCCGTGGATGGTGGCCATAGACTCATCCGGGAATGTCTGGTTCACCGAGCGCATGGGTAATAAGATCGGCAAGTTGAACCCCAGCAACGGCCAGTTCGAGGAGTACGGCATCCCCACATCTGACAGCGAGCCATGGGGCATAGCCATCGACGGCTCGGGTAACGTTTGGGTAGCCGAGCACAAAGCCAACAAGATAGCCGTGAGGTCGGCGTCCGGAAGCTGGACCGAATACGATATCCCTATCCGGGACAGCAAGCCAACCGCGCTGGTAATCGATAAGCTCGGCAGCGTTTGGTACGCCGGGTACAATACCAACTCTTTCGGCCGTGTGCACAACGGCACCATCACAACCTACGGGATTAATACCGCCAATAGCGCCCCTTATGGGGTCGCACTGGATGGCAACGGCAACCTGTGGCTAACGGAGCAGGTGGCCAACAAGATAGGCAAGGCGGTAGGTGTGGTTCCAGTGGTGACACCGACGCCCGGTGTCACC
>JBMNNU010000076.1:0-12999 GCA_050942695.1 Chloroflexota bacterium | reverse complement strand
AAGGACTCCAAGGGTCGCTTCGGTTTGGACCGGGTCCTGGTGGGCACACCCCAGCGCTTAACTCGCCTCCTCGCGGCCTTTACCATCGCCCTGTCCTGGCTGACCTTGATGCTCCTGACCAGAGGCACCATCTTCCCCAAAGGCTTCCATGCTGCCTACTCCCAGCGCGGTCGCCTCAGTATCACTTACCTGGCACTGGCACTCCTCGACTACGCCAAGAACATCCCCAAAGTATGCTTACCTTCTACTTCATTCAGAAGTGGGTATGCGTGAGGGCTCAGCTTGCCTTGACACCTAGGGCTGACTAGGCTAGAATCTAAGGTGTCGGTATTGCCGAGGTAGCTCAGTTGGTAGAGCACATGACTGAAAATCATGGTGTCATCAGTTCGATTCTGATCCTCGGCACCAATACCAGCAAGTAGCGAGTAGACTGAAAAATCGGGGTGCTACTCAGTATTAGCTAAACGATGCGGAAGTGGCTCAGTGGTAGAGCATCTCCTTGCCAAGGAGAGGGTCGCGAGTTCGAATCTCGTCTTCCGCTCTACTGGACTTTAAGCGATCAGAGGCGAGTAGCAAAGAATTAGTAAGGGCTTCTCCCTGACTGTCGCTTAATTGATGCCGGTACGGCGACGTGGCCAAGTGGTAAGGCGGAGGTCTGCAAAACCTCTATTCAGCGGTTCGAATCCGCTCGTCGCCTCCAATTTTGACATATTCCGGTGGGCTGCCGAGAGCAGCCTTTTATTTTTACCGTTGAGCCTCAAATTAACCAACCACTTTCCGCATGACCAGAACCACTAACGATCTTGAGCAGGCTGAGAGCAACAATCCGGGGAATCCGCCTTTGCGGCAGGCTGTTATTAGCCCTCCCGTAGAGCGAATTTTTTCTCCGGACTTTGTGTTTGCTACACTGGCTAACTTTTTCAACTCGTTTAGCTCGCAGATGCTGGTAGCTACGCTGCCGGTGTACGTTATAAGCCTCGGCGGGAGCCACACGGAAGCCGGCCTCGTTAGCGGGGCTCTGGCTTTTACGGCCTTGCTCCTCCGTCCGCTAATCGGGTGGATTACCGATGCCTGGAAACGTAGGCCTCTCATTCTTATCGGCACCTCCTGCTATGGATTAGCAAGCATTGTTTACGCTCTCACGACCTCGATCCCAACGTTACTGCTCGGCCGAATCGTTCACGGTTTTGGGTTGTGCTGCTACACCACAGCATCGAACGCTTACGTGATCGATATCACGCCGCGCAGGTGCCGCGCCGAAGCGATCGGGCTGTTTACCGCTACGAATGCCCTGGGGCTGATCATCGGACCTGCTGTTGGCTTCTCTGTAGTCTTTGCATTCGGCTTCCAGAATCTGTTCTACTTCTCCGCGGCTCTCACCCTGGTAGCATGCTTCGTCTCGTTTTTCACACGAGAGAGGCGGCAAAAACCACCTGGAAAACGGCAACCCTGGACTCCTCGCAACGGTATCATCGCAATCGACGCTCTGGCCGTCGCCTGGACATCGCTCTGTTTGGGGCTGGGCTTCGGCTCCAACAATGCCTTTATCTCGATCTTCGCTGAGTCGCGTGGGGTCGGGAATCCAGGCCTTTACTTTACGGTCCAAGCGATCGGGCTACTCATCTCGCGGACCTTCTCCGGCCGCCTAGCGGATAGACGAGGCCGAGCTTTTGCAATAATCCCGGGGGTAATCGCTATGGCTTTGGGGTTGACGTTGCTCCCGATGGCGTACGACTTCTTCCATTTCATGATCTCTGCGGCGCTCTTTGGCCTAGGCTTCGGCACTGCTCAACCGGCCACAATGGCGCTACTTGTCGATAAGGTTCGGCCGGAACAACAGGGTTTAGGTGTCAGCACATACTTCGCCGGTTTTGACGGCGGCATCTTCCTAGGGTCGCTGGGATTTGGCTTGGTAAGTGAAAACTGGGGATTCGGCATCGCATGGCCCTTCGCCGCCATCTGCACCCTACTAGGCCTGGCAGGACTCCTCGATAAGCGCCGCAAGGATGCATCGTTCGACCTTTGAGGGCGGGCTAGAAGATCTGGTGGACGATGTTGCTAATTTATTTCATCATAAGGAACATGGGTTTGTGGCATCCAACCAGAGAGATGTACACTAAAAGGAGCCATCTGTCGGTTGCTGTCAACTGATTGCAACCCACGCATCGAATCGGAGGTACGTTGAACCCAACCTGGTTGGACATTGTCCTGGCTGTATTGATCGTTGCTGGCGCCCTGCGTGGTTTCATGAGGGGGTTGATCCGGGAGGGAATGGCTTTTGGCGGCCTGGCGATAGGCCTGCTCCTCGCAACACAGTGGTATCAAGAGGTTGCCGATGCTTTCAAACCGTTCGTCGGTGGAGGGCGGTTTATCGAAGGAATGGCCTACCTTTTGGTAGTGCTTGCGGTTCTCGCTGTAGCTACACTGTTGACTGTGGTCATCATTAACGTGATGCGTTTCTTCCTGGTGGGGTGGTTGGATGGCTTAGGAGGCCTGGTGTTCGGCGCGGCACAAGGTGCGGTACTTGCCGTAGTAATTCTAGTATTGATGCTCAAATACCCTAACGCAGGGCTTGAGGATGCCGTAAAGGACTCATCATTGGCGAATAGCCTACTGGAGCGCGTACCGTTCGTATTGGAGAGCTTGCCGCCTGAATTTGCGGCGGTTTCCGAATTTTTTAATACTTCAGTGAAGGATAAATGAAATAAGGGTAGTTTTTAACAGTACCCGTTTTTTTGTTGTGGAGTGGGAAAGTGAGTAGCGAATTAGAGAGAGTGGAAACGACCCTGAAAACGACCGGGACGTTGGATGAGATGGACCTGGAAACTCTGGCGACAGAGCTGGGTGCCATGCCGGAGCATAGTTCCCGCTCTGCACTCGAGCGAATTGCCACCGAACTCGGACAGAGATCTGTACCCCTTCTGGAAGCCCTGGCGTTGGGCGCTAGAGAAAGCCTGGCGAAAAGTGCTGTACGGTCGCTGAGTAAGATCAGGGAACAAACCGCAGCATTAGCCCTCCAGCGGGTTTCCATGGAGTCTTCCAGCAACGCTGTTAAAAAAGCCGCCCGGCGTGAAATACACACGCTTGCCAGCCTGGGTGTGCATCCCCCTAAGGCGGCGGCGCAAGTTCCCAAAAAAAGCAAAAAGAAAATTGCTCCGGTCGAAGTACTTGGCAGCCCTATCGATGGGCTCGGCGATAGGGCGTTCTGGTTGGCTTTTGGTGAGGGCGCAGATATCGATCTTCTTGGGTTGGTGTTGAACGAGGAAAAAGGAATAGTAGATGCCTTCAGCACCGATATGTCCCGATCTCGATTCAATCGTGAGGCCGACCGGGTCCGGCAACACGGCAAGCTACCATGGGTTGATATTCCTGTGGACTACTGCCGGCATCTAATCGAAGAAGCGCACAATAAGAACAGGTCTACCGGTCATCTTCTGCCCCTGGAGTATATAACCTGGAGAGATCGAATTGGACGACCGGAGAGGGTATACGAACGCCCCCTGGTGTACGAGGTGATCAACGTCGCCGAGATTCGATGGGATCCCAGGTATCTGGACAGTTCAGATGAACTACTCGATCAGGAGCTGTTCCAATCTTGGCTTTTGCCGCAGGATGAGCTCGCTCCCTTCCTTCGTGAAAGAGAGGTTATCCACCAGAGCGGCCTCGTGCTGGCTGGGATGAACCAAGAGGCTCGGGAGGGGATGGTTGTAGATCGGGCGATACAGACTCTGTTCGACGCTAAGCGGCGATCCCTGTTCAAAAGGCGTCTGGAGGAGACGGCTTATCTGCTGTGGAAGCTGGAACGGCCGGTAACGGCGAAAGCGGCGCTGGCAGCAGCGCTAGCTATGGAACCTCCTGAGAGTCCATTAATTCGTCACCCCTTTATCAGAAGACTCATGGAATGGAACCTCGATGTAATGGAGGCGATAATGCGGGGGGAAAAAACTCGTGATATCAAACCTGGAGTTCACCTCCACCTGCCTTATTAGCGCTACAATACCGAGCTTTATGGGTTTCGGGCCTTAAATCTGGCGAGGCTTGCCTTAGTGATGTGGTAGTTGAGCAGCAGACGGAACCGGTTGTTGGCCCTCGCTGTTTCGGCGATACGTTGGAGGGTTGACCTATCAGCATCGCCGCCCGCTAGTGTGTAGGAAGCGTTCTCCCCAGAACCGTTGCCGTTGCTGAGAATACCGCTGCGCGCAAGGCTCTTCATCGCCTCAGCAATCTGGCGAACGTCTTTGCCCAAACGCCGGGCAAAGGCACGCGGAGTCTCCGCGGCCGTTGGATTCTCCGAATAGTATCTCAAAACCTCCCATTTCAGGTAGGACGTTAGATACTTCTGGATGAAGTCCAAGGTCTCCGCGTCAACATTTTTGATAAAAGAGCTTTCGTCGCTCTGGGGCAAACCTGCCTCCCTTCTATAATTGCCTCGACGCAACATTATCTCAACCACCTCACCCTAAGCATTTGCAGCAAAGCTGGGTCCGACCCTGGGGACTACCGCAGTCCAACAAGAGGCTGGGCCGTTGCCAGATCGATAAGAGAGGAAAAATGCGTTTGTGATACACCGGCCTTTCGCAGAATGCTCTATGCAATTGTTGGACCAAGCCTAAGCTGTTTACCGTCCGAGAGCCCCGGGCTGAAGCCGCGGGACTGAAAAGACTAAGCCCCTCCGGGGCTACCGTCTCAGCCCGCAGGGCTTCGTATTCTCAGCGCGGTCGCTTCAGCGCCGCGCTCTCAGCCCCAGCAATCGGCTTTACCAACTTCGGAATGGTCTCCCGTAAGTTTTCCCCGAGCTTACGGTGTATCTCTGTAATAAGGCCGGTACCGATCGGAGTGCTAACCCTCGTCCACGAAGGTAATGTGTTATCGTACCCTAGCTGGTATGAGAAATCAGAATGAGCGAAGAATCCCTTGCTGTGAGACGATACCAGCACCGCGGGAAGCTCTTTCGGGGACGATGAGATCAAACTGGACCGAGGGTTTCGCAAAACCACCTTTCTGAGACGCCACCGGTGAAGCTGGACCAGTGCTCGTTCGGATGGTCTCCCACGATCACCTGCCTTGATTGTAGCAGTAAAGCGCAAATCTGTATAGCCCATCAATGGTAAATAAGGGCTACTGGGCTGCTGTGCTATAATGCGCGCCATGAAGCTACGGGAAATTGGCGAATTTGAACTAATTGAGCGGATGGCCAAGGTCTTCCGGCGCGAAGACGCTGTTTCAGATAAAGTTGTAGCCGCGTTTTCGAAGCTTGCTATCGGCATTGGTGACGACGCCGCCGTTTGGGAGGAGACGGAGGGCAGATACAGTATAGCCACTACCGATGCCATGGTGGAAGGTATCCACTTCACCAGGTCTACCACTAATTGGTACGACCTCGGTTGGAAGGCGATGGCATCCAACATCAGCGATATTGCAGGCATGGGGGGCGTTCCGCTGTATGGGCTAGCTACTCTGGCCGCCAGGGGCGATCAGGAGGTAGAGGCAGTTCTAGATTTCTGTCGCGGAATGGCCGACGTCGCAGCCCGGTTCGGTGCCGCCATTGTAGGCGGCGACACGGTATCTTCCCCGTTGACGATGGTGAGTATAACCCTGATAGGGCAGACGACAAGCGGTAAGCGTGCAGATGGCTCCCTGCCGCTGCTCAGCCGCTTCGTAGCAAGACCGGGAGATCTTGTTGCGGTCACCGGAAATCTCGGCTCATCAGCCGGTGGTTTGGATCTGCTGCTCCACGGGCAGAGGCCGATTTCGGAGCGATACAATCCACTGTTAGAAGCGCATCGACGACCCAATCCGCGAGTACGCGAGGGGCAACTGTTGGTGGAGGCTGGGGTTCGCTGCGGCATGGATATGAGCGATGGGCTTGTAGGGGACCTGACCAGGATATGCAAAGCAGCCGGAGTTTCAGCGGTTATCGATGTGGACAAGCTCCCCATTAACCCATTATTGAGAGATGCCTTGGGCGACAAGGCCGTCGACCTGGCACTATCAGGGGGCGAAGACTACGAGTTGCTTTGCACAGGGCCTGCTGAGATTATCGACAAGGCCCGGTTATTGCTTGACTCGGCGGGAATGGCCTTGACGGTTGTCGGGAAGCTAACGGAACAGGACAAAAACCTACAGCCTATCAGCCTCGTCGATGCGGAGGGGCGATGCTACGTGCCGAAACGGTCGGGATGGGAGCATTTTACCGAGGATGGCAGTGCAGCCAGGAGTTGAACATGTCGGCTTCGTGAGCCGAAATCCTGAACACACAAGGGGATTTGGGTATGGGCTGGCCGAAGCCGCCATGCCGGGGGATGTAATTCTGCTCAGAGGCCCCTTTGGCGCAGGAAAAACCACCCTGGTTCAAGGTATAGGAGCAGGTTTGGGGGTCAAGGGGCACGTAACCAGCCCATCCTTTACTCTGGTCAACGAGTACGAGGGAAGGATCCCTTTATACCACATAGACCTTTTTCGCCTAAACGAGCTCGATCCTGAGATGGAGCAGGCTATAGAAAGCTATGAGGGAAGCGATGGGATCACGATAATCGAGTGGCCGGACCTGCTGCCAGGTGACCTTAAGGAAGGTGCACTTCAGATCGATATCAACCTGTTGGACGAGGAGGAGCGCAGCCTGGTAGTCCACACTACCGGCACCAGATGGGATGCGGTTGCCGTGGCAACGCTTATGGAGAAAGCTCTTCGCGGCCTGGAGGAGGCCAGTTGATCCTAGCTTTGGATACCTCTACGGCTATAGCCAGTGTAGCGCTGTACGATGGATTGGTGTCGGGGGAGATCAGTTGGAGATCAGGCCGCGGCCATTCTGTGGAGTTGATGGCCCAGACCGATTCTTTGATGAAGCTACGGAAAATCCAACCGGAGCAGTTGATTGCGGTTGCGGTGGCGGTTGGGCCGGGATCCTACACCGGCGTTCGTGTTGGCATTGCTGCCGGCAAGGGACTGTGCCTGGCCCTCGGAATACCGATGGTAGGTGTATCTACCCTCGATGTCCTTGCGGAAGCTCAGCGCGAGTCGTGCTGGCCGGTAAGACCGCTACTTGATGCAGGCCGGCAGCGCTTTGCCACAGCGATATACCGAAAGGTTGATGGGGATTTTCTCCGGAGCAGCCCGATAGAAGGAAAAACGTTGAAGGAAATCCTGAACGAGATCACCGAGAAAACCCTATTGTGCGGCGATGTAACAGCGCAACAAGTCGACCAGCTTTTAGCTCGCAGGGAATTGGTGGAGGTTGCCAGTCCCGCATCTTCTTTCCGAAGGGCCGGCTTTCTAGCGGAAATCGGCTGGAAGCGATATCATAGCGGAAAGTACGAGGACCCGGCTCAGGTTGATGCAGTATACCTAGGCAAGGAGGTATCGTAGCATTAAAGCCCAAGATCCGCTCCCATTCGTGATCGAGCCGATGCAGGTTGCAGATATCCCCGCTGTGATGGTTGTTGAGAAACAGTCTTTCTCCATGACCTGGCCTGCCAATGCCTATAAGCGGGAGATAAAGGAAAACCGGCTCGCACATTACTTCGTAGCCATGCGTACGTTCCCTATGGCTTCAGACGATCAGCCAACAGGGGCGGAAGAGCAGCAAGTATCGCCTCAACCCGCTACACAGCAGGGGGTCCTGTGGCTGATAAATCGGCTGCTGGGCAAGCTGGCGGGAACTATTGAGGAGCCAACCTCGGAGCACGAAAGATCAAAACGGATAGTGGGATATGCCGGTTTATGGCTGATGGTTGACGAGGCCCATATCACAACTATAGCGGTCGCGCCGAGTTACCGTGGCTTGGGGCTTGGAGAACTGTTGCTGCTGCAGCTTATCGACACAGCGCACCGGATCGGTGCTCGATATCTTACCCTTGAAGCCAGGGTCAGCAATACCCTCGCCCAGAATCTCTATCGCAAGTACCTTTTCAAGGAAACCGGAATACGGCGGCGGTATTACAGCGACAACAATGAGGATGCGGTGATAATGTGGTCAGACCCTCTGGACTCTCCCGGATTCCAGCAGACGATCGAAGCGCATCGGAGATCTCTAATGGAGCGGCTTCGATCGCCCCGCACCATCACTGAGCTTCGCGCCCGTGGCGCTCAGACGTAAATCCCAGGCTCCTATGGTAAAATATAGGGAACCCCTCTAGGGGCGACTCGCGAGTCGCCCCTCAAATTTGCCTCAAACAGCGGACCCGTGGGGAGCAACTCCCGGAGGGAAATAGCTCCCTCTCCCACATGGAGAGGGGACTTGTTGGGGTTTGGAGTGTCCCTAAATATTTACCATCTTGGGCAAGGTCGCCGATCGGCAATGGGTTGATCAGAAGGAGGGCAGCATGGCCGGAAAAATTGCGTTAATCGATGGGAATGCTCTAGTACATCGCGCCTTCCACGCTTTGCCTCCCATGAGCAGCCCAAAAGGTGAGCTGACAAATGCTACCTACGGGGTTGCATCGATGCTGCTGAAAGTCCTACAGGAGATGCGACCCGAATACGCTGTTGCCGCCTTCGACACGCCCGCGCCAACTTTCCGCCACGTGGAATATGAAGCCTATAAAGCCCATCGTGGGCCGGCCCCGGAGGGACTTCACGAGCAGTTCGGGCGGGTTCATCAACTGCTTGAGGCCATGGGAATCCCGATCTATCGGGTTGATGGTTTCGAAGCCGACGACCTGCTTGGAACCCTTTCGCGGCAAGCTGTGGAAATGGGATTAGAGGTGGTAATCGTTACAGGTGATACCGATGCGCTACAACTGGTCGGTCCCAATGTTACTGTACTTACTTCCCGGAGAGGCTTTTCAGATACAGTCCTGTACGATGTGGAAGGAGTAAAGGATCGCTATGGCGTATCACCTTCTCAACTGGTGGATGTCAAGGCGCTAAAAGGGGATGCGTCCGATAATATCCCTGGGGTGCCCGGCATAGGCGAAAAAACCGCGGTCCGTTTGGTTGCCGAGTACGGTAGTCTAGATCGGATTTACGAGCATCTCGATAGCCTGTCCGGAAGACTCAAGCAGCAGTTGGAAAGCAACAGGGAGCAGGCGTTCTTCTCCAGGAGGCTAGCCCAAATCGTGCTCGACGTTCCCGTACACCTGGAGCTTGAAGGGGCTAGAGTGGGAGCATCCGACAGGGCTAGGTTGGCAGAGCTGTTCCGAGAGCTGGGCTTCAAGAGCCTGATGGACCGATTGCCGAGGGAGTGGGGCCAGGGGGGGGAAAGCGTAAGCACAGACAACGACACCGTACAGGGTGTTCTGTTTTCGACGGAGCAACAAGCTCAGACGCCTTCCTCAACTGAAGAAACCGGGGATACCTCACCCCTAGTCGCATCGGAGGGGGCGAATGGGTCGGCTCCAACGGGTGAGAAGGATTGCAGCTACCATATCATCACGGACCATAAAGGCTTGAAGCAACTGGTCGAAACCCTGGGAAGATCCCCTATTTTTGCGATCGATCTGGAAACCACAGGGAAAGACCCGCTCCAGGCAGACCTGGTAGGGTTTTCATTCTCAACGCAACCTGGGGTGGCCTACTACATCCCGGTAGGACACCGATTGCCAAACGAACGTGGACTAGCCTTGCTGTTAACAGACAACGGACATGAAACATCCGCTGAGGAAGATTACGCGCAGCTACCTCTGGATGAAGTGCTTATGCGGCTCAAGCCGGTGCTGGAAGATGAGCGGGTTCACAAGTGCGCCCACAATGGGAAATACGACATGCTCGTGCTATCGCGATACGGGATCGAGTTGAGAGGGCTGGTATTCGACACCATCGTGGCGGCGTACCTGCTTGAGGGGACGCAGCGCTCGTTAGGGCTCAAGGAGCTGGCGTGGACTCGGCTCAACGTAGAGATGGAGAGTTACGCAGATCTAGCCGGAAAGGGCAAGGCTGCCGTAACTCTGGACCAGTTGCCGATTCAGCGAGTAGCCAACTATAGCTGCAGCGATGCCGATATGACACTACGGTTAAAGGAGAACCTTGAACCAGAGTTAAAGGCAACCGATTTGCAGTCGCTCTTCGAAAGGATCGAAATGCCACTGGTGCCAGTGCTCGCCTCGATGGAGAAGACTGGAGTGGCGCTGGACGTGGATTACCTGAAAGAGTTGAGCCGAGAGCTGTACCAACGGATTTGCGAGTTGGAGGTCAATATTCACGAGGCTGCAGGGCACAGCTTTAATGTTGCGTCGACACAGCAGTTGGCTACGGTACTTTTCCAGGAGCTGAAGCTGCCACCGATCAGAAAGACTAAGACCGGTTACTCTACCGACGCAGACGTATTGGATGAGCTCCGGGGCACCCACCCGATAATCGAGATGATCCTGGAGTACAGGCAGATGGTCAAACTGAAATCCACCTATGTGGATGCGCTGCCGCTGCTGGTGAATCCGCGAACTCGGAGGGTGCATACTTCGTTCAATCAGACCATAGCATCGACAGGCCGGTTGTCCTCGAGCGACCCAAATCTACAGAATATACCAATTAGAACCGAGATGGGGAGGCGAGTCAGAAAGGCATTCGTCGCTGCCGATGAGAGTTGGATGCTCCTTTCGGCAGATTATAGCCAGATAGAGCTTAGGGTACTCGCGCACATGAGCGGAGACTCGACCCTGGTGGATGCATTCCTGAGAGGCGATGACATCCACGCAGCAACCGCTGCTCAGGTGTATGGGATCCCTATCTCCGACGTTACATCTACAGAGCGGCGCATCGCCAAGACAGTCAACTTTGGGGTCCTGTACGGAATGAGCGATTATGGCCTGTCTAGAGATACCGGCCTGTCACGTAAGGAAGCCTCTCTGTTTATCGAAAACTACTTCAACCGATACGGCGCTGTGAAGGAGTTTTTCGAAACGATAAAAAGGGATGCAGAGAATAACGGCTACGTTAGTACGCTGCTAGGCCGGCGACGTTATATCCCGGAGATCAGGGCAAAACACAGGCAACTGAGGCAGGCTGCCGAGCGTATGGCGGTGAACATGCCCATTCAGGGGACCGCTGCAGACATCATTAAAATTGCGATGATCAATCTCGATCGATACCTGGCAGACAAAGGGTTGCGGTCGAGAATGATCCTGCAGGTGCATGACGAACTCCTCTTCGAGTGTCCCAGGGAGGAGTTGGAGCCTCTGGCTTACGAGGTGAAACGGATAATGGAGTCAGCCATGGTTATGCGAGTTCCGCTAGTTGTGGAGTTGAAGCGAGGCTCCAACTGGGATGAGATGGGGCGAATGGTGTTGTGAGCAGATTCATCAAAAATGATACAGCCTGGGTTGTGATTCTGTGCACCATACTACTTCTGATCCTCTTTCCCTACTTCGGTTATACGGCAATGCTCCCGGTGATTCGGGACGAATGGGGGATGTCCAGCACAGAAGCCGGATTCATCTTCGGGGCAACCCAGATAGGATACGTCTCAGCAGTACTACTGTTGATGCCTCTCACCGATAGGGTCAAAACTTCGTATGTTCTCCTGGGCTCATCTTCCCTCTGTTTGCTCGGCAACCTGCTCTTTCCTTTCTCTCAAGAGGTCATTTCAGCCTCGATTTTTAGAGCGATAAGTGGTGCTGGTCTCTCCGGCACCTATATGCCCGGGTTAAGACTGATCTCCGAGCGCTTTGTCGGAACGAAGCGAGGTCGCCCTGTCGGCTACTATATTGCCGCATTTACGCTAGGTGGTGCAGTATCCTTTGGCGGTGCGAGTATCCTTCTCCCTCCTCTCGGCTGGCGGGGCGCGTATATGGCATTATCCCTCTTCGGTATTGCATCGGTTGCCCTGGCCGCACTCCTGGCAATAGCAGAGCGCAAGCAGGATAAACAGCTCCCAGCTCCTCGCTCAACTGCTGCAGTGAAAGAGATACTCGGCAACAAGCCGGTTCTGTTGATGACGACGGCGTACTCTACGCACGTGTGGGAGCTGTATGGAGTTAGGGCGTGGGTTGCGCCATTCTTGGCGGCTATCCTGATGGCTAACGGGCGCGGCCTCACCGAAGCTACGTCTCAAGCTGCAAATATCTCGTCGATCATGGTTTTCGTCGGCGCAATAACCCCTGCGTGGGCGGGAGCGATGTCTGACCGACATGGCCGAACCTTGACCGGAAGTATGATATTGGCAACAAGCGGCCTCTGCTCCCTACTGTTAGGGTGGTTGTTCGGTGCTCCCTTCTGGTTAACTCTAGCGGTATGCTTCATCAATAGCGTATGGGTAACCGCTGATTCCCCCATCTACTCTACGGCAGTTACCGAGCTGGCGTCCAAGGGAATGCTGGGATCAACCATGGCCTTCCAATCGGTTGTGGGGTTCTCAGGGGGCATCATTTCGCCAATCGTTTTTGGAGTTATCCTGGATGCTGCGCCGGAGAACATCGGATGGGGCTTGGGATTCGCTATGCTTGGGGTGGTGGCATTGATCGGGGTGCTCGCTATGCAAATTCTCCGGCGCATGCCTGAGAGTAAGCTGCTGGCAGGGGGCAACAGGTGACCGACTGGAGCGAGGGGACAGAGGTAACGATCGACATCGAGCCCTCCATGCTGAACCTAGCCTACACCCTTGATTGCGGCCAGGCGTTTCGTTGGAGATGCCGGCCTGATGGATGGTGGACGGGGGTGATTAGAGGGCATGCAGTCCGGCTTCGCCAGGAGCACACCCAAGTAATCGGGCAAATATTCCCATCTCTACCTGAAGCAGACCGATTTCTCGTGAGCTACTTCCGGCTGGACGTCGATCTCAAGAAGCTCTACCAACAGTTCGCGGAGATGGACCCCTGGATACAATCGGCCGTTTCTACCTTTTCGGGCCTTCGAGTTCTGGACCAGGAGCCACAGGAAACGCTGCTATCCTACGTGTGCTCCACGGCCAATTCAGTACCCAGGATATCCAGGTCGGTTGATGAGATGTCCCGGCGATACGGCGAGTTCATCGGACACATAGCGGGCGAAGATTACTTCGCCTTTCCCATCGCCGCCCGGCTGGCAAACGCCCAGGTAGACGTGCTAGCAAAGGAGTGCGGGCTGGGG
>JBMNNU010000075.1:0-13044 GCA_050942695.1 Chloroflexota bacterium | reverse complement strand
GACAGGCCCTGTCGCCGAATGGCTCATCATCGAGAACCTCGCCAAAGACCTCTACCAGAGTTAGATTGTGTTTCCTGGCCTTCTCAAGCATCATACGCCGCTCATGTTCAGCTTTGATCTGCGCTACACGTTCCGGTCTTGCCAATTCGTCGAGACTCTCTCCCTCATCCCATGTGTGACGTCTTTGGCCTTCCGGCCAATACGATTCGAAGTGCTGTTTTGTCTCGTATTCGCGCGCCTTTGCAAACAAATCTGGATGGTTTTCAAGCAAGCCTACCCACTCGATTTTCTGTTGAAAGAAGCAGAAGTAGCAGCCGGATCTTGATCTCCATTTGTAGTAACGTGGCAAACCAAGGCCGCTTTCTTCCAGAATCTTCATAACGCCTCTCTTGTCGATACCCGCATCTTTGAATGGATATACCGGCCGGATGTTCGGTTTACTAGAAATATATCCAGATCTATCCTCGTCGCATCTAATACCAATGTAACTTATGACTTGGTCGTTACCTACGTATCGCTCAAATGGCTTCAGCTTCAAGTACTCAGTGCACCATCGATTACGCGATGAAGGAATGTATCCGTGACGAATCGTCAGATGATGGTCGAAATCCCTGCCATCATGCTTCAATCGGACTATTCGTCGTCCGAGATATGCCTCTACTAACTCCAAGTACTCATAGGTCTCAGGCAACTCTTTCTCAGTGTCGCAGAAGACATACTCCAAGTCTGGGATTCGGTCTCTCAAATATATAGCTAGCGCAGTGCTGTCTTTGCCTCCAGAAAGACTGAGGATATGCCTCACCTTCTTGCTTCTCACCTTGCCCTCCCGTCTGCAATTGGTTGAGGATTTGCGAGCAACCGGGCGGCCAACTCCGCCAGCGCGGCTACGAGCAGATGCTCGGGTACCCCTTCAGCCTTCAGACGGCGATCGATCCGGTCTGCAAGGCTCTTCACCTCCGCTTCCTCATGCGGCAGCACTCGAAGCACTCCCTTACGCTCCTCAGCCGACGCCTCAAGCACACTCAACCGGAGAAGGCGACCTCCCCTTTTGTCATCGCTCGATAATCCCGACTCCAAAGCCACCTCTTCTACCTTACGGAGCTGAGTGGACATGTCGGCGAGGGCGAGTTGGAAACGAGGCAGATCCTGATCATTCCATTGGGCTGGGGCCTTCAACACGAGTCCTGCTGCCACCGATTCGAGCCACTTGTCGTCGGGAAGAGTTGAGTCGCCAAGTCGATTGAGAAACGCCTTGAGCTTGACGTCAGCGACACAGGGCTGGAGCTCAGAGGCTCGGTCCCTGATCACCTTCCGGGCTTCATTCAGAGCGTGTGGCAAGCGTAGCGACTCTATCAACTGCTTTCGTAGCTCATCCAACAGGCTTGCGTATGCGCCCTGCAGCTCTTGAATGGTCGCCCTAAGGTGATCGAAGAAGAGCCTAGCTGTATCCAGGTCTGTCGACACCTGACTCGGGTCTATATGAAGAGCTTCCGGCAAGCTCTCGAATAGCAACTGGTGAGGCTCACGCGCAGTAAACAAAGCATCGCGGACCGCTACCGCCTCCGGGCTCACCCGCTTCGTTGTGCGGGAGAAAGGGGGCAGTCGCCTGGCAGCTATCAACAGCGGTCGAACGGCCGTCAGGAGTGTGGCAGGCTGATCGGCCATGCCCTCGCCATCAAACAGCCTCGAGTACTCTTTCAGCATTCCCAATCTCGTGCCGTGCAGCCGGTATCGCTGAAGCTGGAACTGCTCCGGAACCTTCATGAGACGTTCGAATGCGGCCATGCTGATCTGTGTCAGGAAAGTGCCTGTCTCGAACAAAGCTACCTCACTCTCCCAATGCATGAGGGCCGCCGCAAGGAAGATTGGCAGAAGGCCGTCCCTGACCCCGTAGGGTGGCTCCCGCAGCTCAGCGAACAGTTCAGATACCGAGCGCTTTCCGGTCTCCGTCGTGGCCATGAAACGGTCGATCGCTTCCCATATATGGGAGATGTGGCTGGGGTCGTTCGCCAAGTCTGGCCCGAGCACCCACCCTTCACCCTGCCGGTGGTGCAAGCCGGTCCGCTCGAACACCGACAGGTACATGCTCAATTCTGGAGGGAAGCCCGTGTCGATTCCAAACCGGGGGCGGGACGGGTTCTCGATCATGCGTTCGATCAGGTTCCGGCGTGCGGCTGCGGAGGACGATGATAGGTTGCGCCGGTTCACCAACTCGTTATGCACGCGCGGCGCATATCGATACGCATGGTCGCATAGTTCCGAGAGGGCAGACGACAGCTCGCGTGATGTTTCGAACTTACGCTCCTCACCGCACCATATCCACAGGCAGGCAGAGTAGCTGGTGGCCTTATCGAAGGATTGGCTACAGAGCTGGTCGAGACGCGCGATCGCGTCGATCTGGCGGCTGGAGAGCTCTTTGCGGGCAATGCTGTCGCCTTCGAGCTCAGGAGTATTTTCAGTCACCCACTCCCACCCGAGCACCTCCTCCAATGCTTCTCGCAACCCCCAGACATCCTTCGGGACTGCAATCGGCCGTAGTACCCGCTGCGCTTCATCCACTTTAGCGACTACTTCACGAACCGCGTTCAATGTGTCGGAGGGTTCTGCACCATGGTTAGCCACAACAAATATGATCGCGCCGTCTGCTCCTCCCAAAGGCTCGGTCAGGGCTTGCTCAAGCCCTTCCAAATCCGTCACCTTTGGGACGAAATATCTTAACGTGCCGGTCTCATGTAGGTGCCGCTTCGCAACGTAGGGCTTGAGGCGTCCGTGCGACCGCAGCAGAGATGCCAGGCTTGCAGAGCGATCTATCTGATTAAGCCCCTTTTGGAACCGTTCGTCCAGGTCGATGTCGCTGCCTTCCCACAGTCCGTACGCCAATTTGTGCTTTCGGTAGACAGCTATCCCTGTCGTACAAAGTCGGTCCAAGGCGGTGTGGATATCTTCCTCGGTTACTTCTCGTCCGTCGGAAAGCGCATAAACCAGAGTATCCGTAGACGCTCGCAAGTACCTTTGATCGCCGATCAGGCCTAACAAACCTATCGCCTTGATGAGCCGGGCATCGATCTGCTCGCATTCGGGGGAGAGCCGCTCCAGCGCGTGCTCAATCTCAGCCCACCTCTTTCCCTGTGCCTGAGCATAGAGCGCGCTCCCCATGGCAGAGACAACGTAGTCGTAAAGCTGGTCGATTCGGTAGAAAGGCTGGGAGCCGTCCCCCATCCAGCACTCTCGATGCAGAAAATCTTGAAGCCCATAGGGCTCGCCAGAGGTCAGGAAGGCGAAGAGGGAGCGCTCGTTTTGGGCCAGGCGACTCCTGAACAGCCGGCCGAGTACCAGAGCAACGGTTGGATGGAGAGGAGCACATGAGGTTAGTGCTTCCTGCGTTTGACGCATACTCATATCCCGCGGCGCGAACTCCAGCTTCGAAGCAAGCGACGCTTGCTGCTCAATGGTGTGTCTGAAGCCGTTCGGCATGGGACCTGCCTCGATCGCCGCACCAACGAGCCGAAGAAGCTCGGCCTGGGACTGGAGGAAGCCGATATCTTCGAACCGCCCCTGAACCTTGGCCCACTCCCGGCGCTGCATTGGACTGAGTCGGTCCGCGTACCGCTCAAACGCCTGATGGAGGATTGCCAGTAGTCCAACCGGGTTGTCTCCACTCCTAGACGCCATCTCCGCCAAGGACTGGAGGAGGAAGACGTCCCCTTGAGCGGGGTTGAGAGCAGCGTATTCAAGTAGCTTGCCCAACTCGTCCAGAATGAGCAACAACCCCATTACCCGTTTGTCGTCCGCTCGCACTGCTCTTGAAGTGCGGTCCAGAACATCGGTGATCACCTCGGGCTGAATTGCTGCCCCCCGTCTGACGGACTCGCACAGCTTCTCCAACTCCGGGACCAGCTTCAAGCTTTCGGTGCCCGAGGCCTTCCACGATGTGAGTCCGGAAAGGAGCGCTTGTAGTATCGCTAGTGAGAGAGGCTGTCGGCTTCCGACACTCAGGACCAGGAAGAAACCGCCTTCAGATAGTCCTGGTATCTCCGTAAACAGCTCTTCGTAGAGCTCAGGATCGGCAGAACGCAGAAGTGCTCGAGCATCTCCGTTGATCGGATACCCAAGGATCTTGGCTGAGAAGAGAGCACATGCAGATTTGCCAGCCCCATACGGCCCGGTCAATGACCAGGCACGAATCTTCGATCTAGGTCGAAGGCCTTCGGCGATGCGCCGCAGTACCGCGCGGGTGATCGGGGTGACAATGTAGTCGGAGAGCGCCCTTGGGTCTCGGTAGTCGGCAGCGATGTTAACCGAGCGACAGAAACGGGCACGGACGTGGAAGATCTCGCTTAGTGGGATAGCTGCGCTCATCGATCCGCCCCCACCTTTCCAATCACTGCATTCTGATAGTAGCTATCGAGCAGCTTCATACCATCTACCTCTTCGGTTACCAGCACCTGCTGATATCCCGCGGTTTCCGTGAACTGCCAGGCGCCTGAAGTGCGGTCCGCCAGCCTGTCGAAGCGCTCAGCCAAAGAGGACTCGTCCAGCTTGAAAGCCCTACCGGGACTATATGGGCCAAACGCCAGCTCGTCGAAGGTGAAGGATCGTTGCTCGGGCTTGCGCTGGAAGTATTCGGAGAGCGCGAACATGAGCACTTCATCTGGAAGGGTCTCCTTGGGGCCACGCATGAAGGCATAAGAGCCACTGCTCCCCTGCTCAACGAGAATCCCCAACTCAACCAATGGGCAGTCAAGGGAGTCTTCTAGCAACTGTCTGGATGAGTTACCGGCTCCAGTGTAGGTCCGTACGAACACGTCGATATCTCGTCTCAGCGTGTCGATGGTTAGTCTCACATTCTTGTGCGCTGCCGCCATGCGCCAGAGAGCATCCTGCAGCCAAGCTTTGGTGAACTCGGGCTGATGTATGTAGTTGAAGGCAAAGCGCCAGGTTGTAGCGCGTTCCCGGTTGGTGACCAGGAGCCAATGAAGGAGCCATAATGTTCCGATGTCTTCGAGATATGGGTCCCACCCTCCATCGGTCAAGAACACTCTTTTGCCCAGTTCCGTTGGCTTGAGGACGCGACCGCGGTTGTTCTTGACGATGAGGTCCTCGGTTATCATCCTGGTGGCCAGGCACCAGTGTCTGATTGACCCCACCATGTTTTTGCCCACGCCGAGGGCGACCATGGCGTCGTCTCTGTGGAAGATACCGGGGTCGTCGTTGCACCGGACGACGCCCTTGGTTAGCCAAGTGTTGCGAAAGGGGAACGATTGGTGACCAGAGAAGCTAAGGGACTCTTCCATTGACTACCATCCAAGGGCAGATTGAAATGCTGCGGCCTTGATAGTTAGCGGCTGAGAGCGTGGAACTTTGTGGAGAGACTGCTGAGTCGCTGATCAATGGACCGGCAGCTACAGCAAGATACTACAAGATTGTAACGGCTGTCAAACTCAGATCGTCGCTCAGTCTCGACATGTTCCTACTGCAAACGAGAGCCGCAGCTTACAAAGCCCGGTAGATTAGGTCGGTTTCTCTAAATGCAACCCATTGTCTTCACTATAGGGAAACAATAGCAGGGGATCGTGACAGCTAGGTTGTCACAATGAGACGCAGGGCCGATGCATCTTAAATATCGGTGAGTAGTTCCATGAGATAGGTACGATCCCAGCCTGCTTTGAGTCGCCTTGTCCTAATGCTCGAACGTCGTAATGATCTGCCTTGCTATCTCCATTTGACACCCCATGGCATCAATGGTTACTATGCAACCAGAGATCGCTAGAGACTTCAGCAGTTCGGGCAGCGTTGTGATCTCATTGCTCTTCTCGTCTACTTTCTCCTGCGCCAGTACCAGCCGGTTCCCCGTTGCCCAGGCACTCACCATGTGGATCGGCCCCTTGCCTGCCCAACTGTCGTTCCTCCTTCGCACCACCTTGCCGTCCAGGGCTATCACCTGAGCTGGCAACACCCCTGCTACTGATCACATCCATCTAAGAAAGCACTCCCTGAATTGCACAGGATCGAGAGCCGAGAAGACTCGATTGAAGGTGTCGTGGCAAGGGATGCCGTTCGGCAACTCCAGGAAATCGGCAAAGAAATCTTCTGTCGCAACCCCAAACTCCTCAATGTCGTTCCAGCTCTCAGCCCCAGCAATCACCGCACACAGCGCTATCGTCACAATATCAAGCAGACGATGTTGCTTAGTACGCTCTACCCTCGAATCTTCAAGAGATGCGAAATGTTCAACTAGGGATCTACCAATCAAGGGTCATTCTCGTCCTGACCCGAACTCCTGGCGTGACCGATGAGATACGTCGCACCACGGCCGACTGCATGCATATACCCATGCTGGCTTAACGGTAGAGACCCGACCTCCCGGCATCTTGAGTTGGGATGATGCCGGGAGGTCGGGTCTCTGCGTATGGTTGAACTTCAACATCAGCCAGAGTGGACTAACTGTGCTTACGCTCCCATCTTGGCTCGATCGTGACCAAAGTTGCATCCAATGTCGTCCCTTGTTGAGCCCCCCCAATCCAGTGGCGAGGCGACGAGTGTCTCGATAAAAGTAAACCTTGAGAGGAGCTTCACTGGCACATCAACTTTCAAGACGTTCATCAGGAGATCAATAGATGGCGAGGACTCTCAAGTGGCCAGCGATCAACATGACACGTGGGACCAGTGGTGGCCGTCCTTCGGACTCATCCTCAGTCACCAGACACAATCCACCTGCCATCAAGCGCAACTACTACCCTAAAGCATCAGATGAGGTTGGCGGGACAACATCACTGCTGAACCAGATGGCGCTTAGTGAGGGGAGACAGTCCAACCACAAGGAGGCGAACTTGGCGCATGTTGTTCTCCCTGATGCGATTCCACCCAAGCTCCTAACCGTGGAGGAGGCGGCGACCATTCTAAGGCGCAGCCGGAGCAAGGTGTATGACATGGCATCGAAAGGCACGATACCAGGGATCGTCCGCATCGACGGCGGGATCCTGGTGCTGGCTGAGGTCCTCTACCAGTGGATACGAAACCAGGCGTCAGGCAAATGACGGGCATCAAGATCCGAGGTGGTCCATCACCGCCTTGCTCAGAGGTAGAGTCGAGGAACGCAGCGGGTCTTCGAGCAACACCACCGGGCGATGCGGCTCGGGAGCATGGCGCCGGAAAACGCGAATCATATGTGGCTGCCAGCAGGAGACCAGCGTGGTGGCCAGGATCGCAAGCATCCGCCTCTGGGAAAGAAATCAAGGGGGATGGAGAGAGAAGTGGCTGAAGAGCGCAGGAAGCGCAACAACGGAAGTGTCTACAGGCGCAACAGCGACGGCCTGTGGGCAGGGGCCATTGTGTGCGAGGATGGGAAGCGGAAGTACGTTTACGCAAAGACCAAGGAGGGGATTGAGCTGAAGCTCGAGGCAAAGAGGCAGGAGCTGGGGCTCAAGGATGGAGTCCCTCAGCATGGCTCCATCCAGGTGGCAATGCCAGCGTCCACCCAGCCCGTTGTGTCTGCCATCCAGCCGCTCTCGGCACTGGCCAGCCAGCATGCCAGAATCATTACGGTCCACGAGCTCCTTGCCGAATGGCTCGAGACCAAGACCGGGCTGAAGGTTAAGACTCGGGAGAGCTACGAGTTGGAGATCCGCCGGGCAATAGCGTTCATCGGGCAGGTACCCCTGGCTGAACTGACCCAGGCAAACGTCCAGGATTGTCTTGACGGGCTCCAGTCGGGCCCGGACGGACTCGCGCCGAGGAGCATCAAGAAGTGCAGCCTGGTCATCCGCGCCGCTCTGCAGTGGGCGGTCAGGAAGAAGCGCATCAGCGAGAATCCTGCGGTCGACCTCAGATTGCCGCGGATCCAGAAGTCCAGGATGATCACGCTGAAACAGGAGGAACTACATCATCTCCTGCATGTGAGCAGGGAGGACTGGCTCCACCCTCTCTGGGCCCTTTTCGCGACCACTGGGGTGCGGCTGGGCGAAGCTCTCGGACTTTCGTGGCGGGACGTGGATCTCCGCGAAGGAACCATCTGCATACAGGGCGCACTTCAGCGGCAGAGGGAGAGGGGATACGTTCTCATCGATACGAAGACCGTTTCATCCAACAGGACAATCAAACTCCTCGACGAGATGGTGGACATCCTCACTGCTCATCGAGAGCGGCAGATGAGCATGTGCGGCAACGCCCAGACCGAATGGGTCAAGAAGCATCGCCTGGTGTTTACCAACAAGAAAGGCGGACACCTGAAGGACTGGGAGGTCCGGGCGGAGTTCAAGAAGCTGCTGGCCCGAGCCGGGCTTCCAACGGAGACGCGCGTCCACGACCTGCGCCATTCTGTGGCATCCATCCTCCTGCGCAAGAAGATCGCCGCCACGGTAGTGCAGGAAATCCTCGGCCACAGCGATGTGCGAACAACGATCGGGATCTACGGTCATGTGTTCCCTGGCATGCACCAGGAAGCCATACAACTCCTGAAAGACCTTCTGGAGCCTAGCAAGGAGAACGGGGCGTAACCATGCACTCCCGCAATCTGCTCAAGAGGCTGCACCTCCCCTCGTGCTCGTTGATCAGGATGTGGCTCTCGGTCGAGAGGCCAGTTCGCGTCCATGAGCGGCATGTGCGAACTGCTGCAGTTGTGCTGCAGTTGTGCTGCAGTCGCCGTCAGGAGCAAGAAGACGGATCGATGCACAGGCACCGCCCGACACAACACAACAGGCCACTGGTTTTAGCTATTGCTAGCCCCAGTGGCCTGTTTTCTTGGCGGAGGCGCATGGGAGTCGAACCCACCCGGGAAGGCGATTACCCCCCCGCAGACGGTTTTGAAGACCGCGAGGCCCACCGGGACCCGTCCGCCTCCTCGATTCTGTACCCATCCTTTGGATTATAACGGGCCTCTCGACACCTCGCAATGCCCTGGCACAGCTTCTGCTATATGCTTCTGCAAGGAGTTACTTTGTTTGCGTTTAGTTATGGAGAAATCCGGTGAAGAGCCGCATCCTCGTCGTCGACGACGACCCATCAATCCTGGAACTGCTCCGCTTCCTCCTGGAAAGTGAGGGCTATCGAGTCATTCCTTTCGACTCGGCTGCCGATGCCCTGAAAGCCGCCATCAACCGCCCTCCCGACGTCGCCATCGTCGACCTGATGATGCCCGGCATGAATGGGCTCGAACTGGTTCAGGCTTTCCGGTACGACTCTCGCACCCAGCAAATCCCGGTCTTGCTATGCTCAGCCTATTACGGAGACCTTCGCTACATCACTACTAAACTGAACCTGAACAACACATCCTTCCTGCGTAAACCGTTCCAAATTCAGGATCTACTAGACAGGGTGGCGAACATGGTTTCCAGCAGTAGGCGGCTTAGCCAGAAAAGAACGACGTGCGCTAATCGGAAACTGAACGGTGAAAAGGAGACAGCTTCCCCCGAACCTGCTTTCATATCACAGATCCAGAGCGATACTGCAGCCACTCTGGTGCAGTTCTCAACCATACAGCAGAATCGTGGGAACTCTCCCCAGACGCAGCGTACATCCAGAAATGCACCTGGGGTCGCCGCCGGCCAGCCTCGCGGCCGAAGAAGGTAGCACGCGATACAGAAAACAGAATACCAGACGGAAACAAGAGCTGAGCGATAGGCACAACATCATCAGGAGTGCAACGCGACTAGCATCACCCAGCCCTTGGGCGCCTGCTAACCTATGATAAAGGAAAGGGCAACCAGTCCCCCTAAGAGGACCGCGGAAAGCCCACCGATTATTCTCAGATCGGTATAAACGTAGCTGTAATCGACTACCTGTTGCGATGCCCGAGCAGAGCTCCCCGCCCTCGAAGCCACCGAACGCGGCGCCGCATTCCCTCGCGCCCTCGGCCTGAACTGCAGGCTTTCCCCGCTAGGCTTGTTGTCGGCAATGGTTTCCGCCTGGGGCTGCACAGGCTGCTGATTGTTATTGGAAGATGGTGCTTGTGCAACGGACTGCTGAACCGGCCGCTTCTTCTGCTTCTTCTTGCTGCCACTATATCGCGGTCCATTGCGGGATGATTTGGACATCCATACCCTCCTGTGCAGATCGTAAGCAAATATTGACCCTTGCATAAGTAATAAATTATTGGGGGCACCCCAAGCCCCGCCAGGCGCTACGCCCTGGACCCGTCTTTAGCTACTTATGCAGCGGTCGGTAATCGGACGATAGCAATTATACCGCATGCTCACCCCACTCCGCGATCCTTGCGTCTCGCCGGGTTGCGGTTGATACAGCATGCCCACCTATCAGTAACGATTGGGGGGCTCGATATGCGGTCGTAGATCAAAGGGCGATCGGACAATCGCTCCGTCTATTGTTTGGAGAAAGCCAGAGTATCGCAGCTCTTCCCGTGCAGCGATCGAAAAGAAAGGGTTGCCAACCGGGCCGCCAGGTCTTCGTTTGACACCACAACTCCGGCCGGAACATCCAGCCTCACCGGCGCAAAGTTGAGAATCGCCGTTATTCCAGCCTTAACGAGAGCATCTGCGACCTGCTGAGCGGCCGAAGCCGGCACCGCCAGGATGGCCATCTGGATTGAGTGGTTCCGGACATACTGGGGCATCTGGGCCGCGTCCAACACCTCCATACTCCCTATCCGGCTCCCCACACGCGTGGGATCTACGTCGAATAACGCGGCAATCCGCATCGAGTAGGTGGCGAAACCTCGATATGCGGAGATGGCGCTGCCCAACCTGCCAGCCCCCATCACTATCACATCTTTCGGCGTGCAGAGGCCAAGCATTTCGGCTAGCTTCTTCTGCATCTCTACCACATCGTAACCGATACCCGGTCGCCCAAACTCCCCCAAATAGCCCAGATCCTTACGCACCTGCGCGGCAGGAACCCCCGCCGCATCCCCAAGCATCTCCGAGGAGACCACCGCTAGCCTCTGCTCTCTAGCTTCCAATAGGTACCTGTAGTACAACGGCAATCGGTTCAGGCTAGGAATGGGGACTTTAGGATTGCGCTCGACCAATAGTGTCCTCCTATCGATGCTACTCGGTATCGCAATTGTACCTTAAGGCACAAAGTCGGTCAACGACTATGAACGGCGCCCGCCCTGTGTTTTCTGCAAGCCTCTACAAAGCGCTCAGCCCACATCGGCGCCGCGGCTGCGTGCAGGTGAACGTAGGAGGCCAGTACGTTGCCCAACGATAACCCGTCTTTGTGCTCGGCGTCTATTCCAGAACCCCTTGACAAACTGTATGCGAAGGCCATTTCGCCACGATCCAGAGCCGAGATCCGGGTATTGTGAAACTCATGCCCCCTCAGCACCTCGCCACGACGGAAAAAGGGAGTATCCGCCACCACCTCCGCAACTGCATAGCCATGCCCCTGGGGCTTACCCGTCATCTCGATCTCGCAGGGCAACAGGCCTACCATCTCAGCGGAGCGGTCGCCCCATCGGATCCGGCGAGATAGGTAGATCAAACCCGCACACTCCGCGTAAACCGGTAGCCCATCTATAGCCCTCTTCCTTATGTCCTCTCGTAGGGAACGGTTGGCCTCGAGCTGTTCCATGAAAACCTCGGGGAATCCGCCCCCAATATAGAGTCCGTCCACATCCGGCAGGGCATGGTCGGCCATGGAGTCCAGATAGACCAAACGGGCGCCGGCGTCCTCCAGGGCTTCCAGGTTTTCCGGGTAGTAGAAGGTGAAGACGCGGTCCATCAGGACCGCGATTTTCACCGGGGCAGAGGAGGAAACTTCTTGGGGACACCCCAAGCCCCGCCAGGCGCTGCGCCCTGGGCCCGCTCTTTGGGGACACCCCAAATCCCCCTCCTGCTCCCCTCTCCTTATAGGAGTGGGGTCCACAACAGAGCGGGCGATTTCGATGATCCGGTCCAGGTCCAGGTACTGCTTCGCCAAGCGGCGGGCGTTCTCTATCGCTGGAACCAGTTGGTGATCCTCAGCTCGAGGTATCAACCCCAGGTGCCTATCCGGGATGCTCAGCTCCTCCCGCTTGGGAATGCAACCCAGCACCGGTATCTGGCAGTAGCGTTCGATAGCCGCCACCAGCATCTTTTCGTGCCGAGCACGAGCAACCTTGTTCAGGATCACCCCGGCTACGTTCACGTCCGGCTCAAAGTGCTGGTAGCCGCTAACCAGAGCCGCCACGCTGCGTGTCATACGGGTTGTATCTACGACGAGTATGATGGGGGCTGATAGTACACGCGCTAACTGGGCGGTGCTGCCGGTGCCCTCCAGGTCCAAACCATCGTACATCCCCATCGCCCCCTCGACGATGGCTACATCGGCCCCCTCCATACCGCGACAAAACGCGGCAACAGCTTTCGCCTGGTCCATCATAAACAGGTCCAGGTTTCGACAGGGTCTGCCACCCGCTCCGGTCAGCCAGCTCGGATCTATATAGTCCGGCCCTTTCTTGAACGGCTGGACGACCAGCCCTCGCTCCACAAGGGAGGCCACCAAACCCAACGTGATGGTCGTCTTGCCGGACCTACCCTGAGGTGCTGCGACCACCAGGCGTGGATAGTTCATAATCGGTTCCTCGGTATACCTTTGGCCGTTGTATCCAGGCTTTGCACCCGGCGCAGAGGATAGGGTTCTTCAAACAGTGCATGTAAGCTCGCCGAAGCACCTTGTTACCAATCAGCGCCTTCTCCTCGAAAGTGGAAAGTAGATAACCACAATGCGGGCATTCCACCCGGATAATCATTACTATACCTCACTCCTGCCCACATTGCCGGGGGTCCATCTAAGCTGGAGGTTACGCCGGACCGATGCAGGAGTAAAATTATCTATCAGGTAGGGGTCAAAGGGAACACCAACCTCCCTCATGAAGGATGGCCACCCTATCCTATCCGTGAAGTCGCCTAACCGCTCTCCTCTTCGCGCTCCGACCTTCCAAACATCGATAATCCGCTCTACAACCAGCACGATCTCTCCGTACTCCAGAGGTACCTCCAGAGGGATAAAGGGAACCAGCAATCGGGCCAATCGCGGCCCCTTGCCGGTGTTGCCGCAAACCCCACCGACAGCTATTGCTACCCCTCGCTGCCCCCCCATCTGGATGGC
>JBMNNU010000074.1:0-13220 GCA_050942695.1 Chloroflexota bacterium | reverse complement strand
TCCTGTGGCGATGCTGGCGAGCGTGGTCCGACTTGCCCCCACCACCGGAACTACAAGCCCTACTCGATTGGGTAGGTAGCGGTCGACCTATCAACATCTATCTCCGTATCTAACAAAGTACCGCTACTGACCGCTGCATAGATCGCTAAACCGCGAGATGATGGTCGTTTACAAAATAAACCGACACTGCATCCAAAACAACGTAGGGGCCGCAACGCTGCGCTCGCTCGCGTCACACAGCCCCTACGATGAACCATGCCGTGCTGTATAAATCGAGGCACACCCTTTGCTTCCCCTTCGTCCCCCATCAGGCTACTCACAGAGGTGCGTAGCCCGAGACCTGGAGGAATGGATACTCGCTTACACCTATTGATCCTCCGGCTATCTCAACGAGCGAGGCAGGTAATGACTTCTCTAAGGATCCGTATGGCTATGCTCAGCTTAGCAGTGGTCCTTCTACTTCCTGCCTGTTCATCTCAACAGGCAGACCTCTCATCCCCCGCCGATCTGGAAGACAGCGGAATACAGCACAACGATGAACCTTTGCCGACAATCGTTTCCGGTGGAGCGATCTCGACTGTACCCCCTACATCCACACCACTGGTAACGCCCACCAGCGAGGTGATACTGTACGAGCTGATCAGGCTGCGCGGTTACCTCCGTGATACTCAGAGCACTCTACTCGAGCTTTACCAGGAGGTGCCGCAGATACCTCCCCACGAGCGATCTCAACTCGAGCAGCAGATGGGAGAGCTGATAGTTGAAACATCTAACTATCTGATCGTGATCGAGCAGTTGATGGACCAGGCCAGCCCAGAGGATCGCGAGGCGGCAAAGGGGAGCTTGCAGAGATTGCTGGCAGATCTCCAGGAGATTGAATCGATTACCGACGAAAGCCAGCCTAGATCCAACGTTGATACGACCTCAACGCCGGTGCCTCTACCGGAAACCGATATGAGTATGACAGATCTTGTACGCAAGATGGAGAGCGTACAGCAGCAGATTCCCCCCCGCTTGCAACAGTTGAGTGCCCAGCAGTTACAGGCAGTAGTGGGCAGCATGGCAGATGTGATAGGGGATCTGGACGAATTGACCAGCTACACCGCATCGACCTTTGGTCGACTGGATATGGATCAGCAGGAGGCCTTCGCAGATGAGGGAGAAGGGATATATGATGTGGTATTGCGGATGGACTGGACTCCGGCCGAAGAGACCCCCTCTCCCTGGTTTTACCCCACGGGGCCCTAGGCAGTGGAGTAACCCTTCAAAAAGGACTGGGAGCACCGGTGGTGCCCCCAGTCTTGATTCTTCCGCGCCCTTTTAGCTTGTTGGTGTCGGGCTTGGAATAGGGGTCGCGGTAGGGCTGGCATCAGGTGTGGTTGCCGGCGTAGCGCCACCGGTCTGCCTGATGTAGGTGTCCATTACCATGCCCATGTCATCGAAGGCATCGGCCAGGTTGCCGGTGAGCGCCTGCAGATCCTGGTTGGACAGCGATCCCAGTTGCTGCCTCATATCGTTAATGATCGATTGCATGGAGTCCAGGGAGTTGATAATGCTCTGGTCAGTGGGCTGGCCGCTGGCCATACGCATCAACTGGTCTCGCAACTGGTCGATCCTCGACATCAACTGCTGGGCTTCCATAGGTCCGGCGATAGGCGTCTCCTGCATCGTCGGCGTTGCCTCGGGTGTGGCCTCCTCAGCCATAGGTGTTGGCGTCATAACACCAGGAGTAGCTGTCGTTTGAAGCTGCCGGCTGTAGGTATCCACCACCCGCGCCATCAAGGCTACGATATCCTCCATTTTCGACAAAGCCAGGTCGGTCTCGTTGGGCGACATCTGGGGTATTTCCATGTGGAATTCATCCATCAGCGTCCCGGCCTGTTGAACCATGTCCGTTAGATCGTTGGCCGTCGGCACATCGCTGGCAAGATCCCGGAGCTGATCTTGTAACTGATCCATATCGCTCATGGTGTTCTGAATATCGGCAGGGCTGGGAGTCCCCCATATACCAGGCGTCGCTCGAGCCTTTTGGGCATCTCTAGTTGGGGTTCCCATCATCGCCCCCGGCGCCATCCCGTCGATGCCCGGCGTGCCCTGCTGAACCGATGAGCGGCCGATGTTGCTGGCTGAGCTCAAATCCTCGGCCTCTTCTGCCGGTGCGCAGGCGACGACGAAAACCCCGATGGTGAGTGCGAGTGCCAACAGGGTGCCCCTTAATACTCGCTCCATCATATCCTCCTGTCCATCATCTATCCTCATTTCGCGGTCAATTAACTGGAATTGGACCGGCAACCCTGCGGTCGTGGCAAGAAATGGACCTCCGTTTTCCCAACCAACCCCTGGCATAGCCATTGCAGCCTCTTTTATATAGAAAGGAGTTGAGCTCTCACCGAGCCTCGATTACTACAGAGTCAAGGCAACAGGCACGGGGACCGGGCAGTAGAACTCAGAACACAGAACTCAGAACAGGACGCAGGACACAGGATTCAGGACCCAACACTCAGCACCCAGCAGTTACTTGGAGGTTTGAACAGTGGACAATCGACAGGTTCGGGTTGCGGTAAATGGATATGGAGTCATAGGCAAGCGGGTGGCCGACGCCATCGTACTTCAAGACGATATGATTTTAACGGGGGTGGCAGATGTTACACATGATTATCGCATCAGGGTAGCTGCTGAGCGGGGCTATCGGATTTATGCATCCCTTCCCAACGTACGGTATTCCATGGAGGAGGCTGGGATCCCGGTCGAGGGAACCCTGGACGACCTGTTGCGCGAATCCGACATCGTCGTCGACTGCACCCCCAAGGGGGTAGGCGCTGCCAATAAAGATCGTTATGAGAAAGCGGGAATCAAAGCGATATGGCAGGGAGGCGAAAAACATTCGTTAGCCGGTCTCTCCTTCGTCGCCCAGATCAACTATGCGCAGGCTCTAAATCAACGATACGCCAGGGTGGTTTCCTGCAACACCACGGCGGTGTGTAGGGTTGTCGGCGCACTGCAGCAACGAGGTTGGGTGAAGCGGGCTAGAGTGGTGTTGATGAGAAGGGGTACAGATCCCTGGGAAAGCCACCAGAACGGCATGATCAACACCGCTATTCCCGAGACCAAGGTTCCAAGCCATCAGGGGCCTGATGCCCAGACCGTCATTCCGAATCTGGATATCACGACCCTGGCGGGAGCGGGCCCTTACAACCTGAGCCATCTGCATTTCGCGATGGTGGAAACAACCAGGCCGGTGAGCCTGGAAGAGCTAAGGCAGGCCCTATGGGAGACACCTCGAGTAGCCTTTGTCCAATCCGCGAACGGCCTCGTAGCGCTCAACTCCGTCATCGAACTGATGCGCGACCTGCTACGCCCAAGAAACGATATGTGGGAGGTAGCGGTTTGGGAGGACGCGCTGGCCGCTGACGACCGGGAGGTTTATATCACTTTCCAGGTTCACAACGAGGCTATCGCCATCCCGGAGAACATCGACTGCATTCGAGCCCTGACTGGAATTGAGAGCGACCCTACAGTGTCGATCCAGAAGACAAACGAATCCATTGGCATCGCGAAGAACTTTCTCCCGACCACTGTCAGGGAAGAGGCCCCGGAAACCCTTGCGCAAGCGATGGGGGCCATGCGGTCCCGCTTTATGGAGGAAGGTTTCAAGGGAGCAGAGGAGCCCACCGGGTCTGAGAACGCTTGAGGCATGGAAAAAAAATTGGAAATGTGTACTACTTCGATGTATGTGTAATATAGAAAACGTACTTTTCAATTCGGTTTCTAAAATTTGGATACCGAAGCCGCGAAGTGGCTACCAGTTCCCATCGACGACCTGGTGCTCCACCGCGCCGACCGGGTGCGGATTCGATGTGGACCGAAGATCGTATACCGCTTCGAAGGGCACCATTGCACTGTCTGGATGATCCGCCGCCGCGAGTTGGATCTCAGGCTGGCGGAGGAAGCTTCTAACCACGGGGTGGAAATTCACGACGGGGAGCCTGCGACAGGCCTTAAGATAGCTGTTGAGGCTACGGTTACTACAGACAGGGGAAGCTATGCAGGTCGGCCGGCGAATCCCCTCCGGTCTCACTCCCGGCCCACTACACAGGGACAATGTCGTTCTGATTGGAGACGCCGCCGGAGTTGCGGACCCCTTCTTCGGCGAGGGGATCTCCTACGCAGCATTGTCCGGCCGCATCGCAGCGCAGGCCGTTGCAGACTACCTGGCAGGCCAAAGCCTCACCCTTTCCCCTTACACCCACCGAATCAAGTCAGTCCTTAAGGCCAGCACGCGATTCTGGAGAAGCGTGGCGGTTGTAGTCCACCGGTTTCCCGCCCTTTCTCTCCGGACCCTAGCCGCCAGCCGTCGACTCCAGACCATCGCCGAGCGCGCCATTGCGGGTGATGTAGCCTTTCTACAGCCTCTATGTTAGACTAGCACCCATTCTAAGCCACGACCACCAGCCATATCTCAGTCTAACTAAAAAGAAATGAACCTATTTCGAAGAAACCCAAAATACCTGACTATCCCAGCTTCCTCAACTCCAGTGGAGATACCGGAAAAGTTGTGGGTTCGCTGCATCAAATGCGGTGAGCTGATCTACTTCAAAGAGTTCGAGAAGAACCTGAAAGTGTGTCACAAGTGCGGCCACCATTTCCGGCTCTCAGCTAGGGAAAGGATCGACCTGCTGATCGATGCTGAAAGCTTTGTCGAGAAGGATGACGACCTCTTCCCCGGCGATCCGCTGGGGTTCGCCAGCCTGGGGCAGCTGTACTCTCAAAAGGTTGCTGAGACCCAGTCCCGTACAGGCCTTACAGAAGCGGTGGTGAGCGGGACCGGAAAGGTCGACGGCATCGCGGTGGAGATCGCCGTCTGCGATTTCTCCTTCCTCGGCGCCAGCATGGGATCGGTTTTCGGCGAGAAAATCGCCCGGACGGTGGAGCGGGGCATAGCCACCAGGCAGCCTGTGTTGATATCAAGCTGTTCCGGTGGAGCGAGAATGCATGAGGGGATCTTTTCCCTGATGCAGATGGCCAAAACCACCGCCGCCCTTTCTCGTCTAGCTGAGACCGCCGTGCCTTTCGTATCGTTGCTCACCGACCCTACCACGGGCGGAGTCAGCGCCAGCTTCGCCACTCTGGGGGATGTGACTATCGCTGAACCCGGCGCCATGATCGGTTTCGCGGGGCCTCGCGTTATCGAGCAGATAACCAAGCAGAAGCTTCCGGCAGGTTTCCAAACCGCCGAGTTCCTTCTGGAACATGGAATGATCGACATGGTGGTACATCGGCGAGAACTGAAGGCAGCCATCGCAAAAATCTTACGTCTCTACATGGGGACTGCTGCTTATGCATGCTAATCGCCGCGATCGACGTACAGACCAGCTAGGGGAACCAAACCCGGTGTTCGAATTGCTCAAACCACAGGAGCGATCACAACCATCTCCCTGGGATAGGTTGACCTTGGCCAGGCACGCAGATCGCCCCCATACATTGGATTATGTAAGGATGGGCTTTCTGGACTTCGTGGAGCTGCGCGGTGACCGGCTGCAGGGAGACGATCAGGCTATCGTGGGCGGGTTGGCCAGGCTGGGCAACGAGACAGTGATGGTAGTAGGGCACCAGAAAGGCCGAGACACGAAGGAGAATGTAGCCAGACATTTCGGGATGCCCAGGCCGGAAGGCTATCGCAAAGCCCTGCGTTTGATGAAACAGGCGGAGCGGTTCGGCATGCCCCTCGTAGCCTTCATCGACACCCCTGGGGCCGATCCGGGCATCCAGTCGGAGGAGCGAGGGCAGGCTCTGGCTATAGCTACCAATCTGCAGGAAATGTACGGTTTGCGGGTTCCCACCATCTCCATCGTCATCGGAGAAGGCGGCAGCGGCGGCGCCTTGGCCATCGGCGTAACCGACCGTATCCTGATGATGGAAAACTCCGTCTACTCAGTGGCATCTGCAGAGGGCTGCGCGGCTATTTTGTGGAAGGACGCCGGCCAGGCGCCCAAAGCCGCCGAAGCTATGCGCATCACAGCCCAGGACCTCATGGAGCTGGGCATCATCGACGAAGTAGTGCCCGAACCGCCGGGCGGGGCGCACCTGGATCACCAGACAAGTGCAGCCGCTGTTCAGAACTCCCTTCTACGCCACCTTCAAGAGCTACGAAACCTCTACGGCACCGGGCGACAGCTCGATGCCGATCGCCTACTTGAAGACCGGTACACCCGATTCCGACGCATAGGGGTGTTCGGCTAGCTATCGCAAACTGCGAAATACACACACTAATGCAAAAGCAGTTATAATATTGAGATAGCCTTTCGATTATAGATGGAAGGGGAATTCTACCTCCCCAGACGAGGGCACTAAGGATCACTAACAAGGGAGGAGATTAGGATTTTGAAAATTGCTGTTCTCACGGGCGGTGGAGACTGCCCTGGACTGAACGCGGCTATCCGTGGTGTGGCTAGAAGCTGTTTTGCGATGGGATGGACCGTCCTGGGCGTGAAAAATGGATGGGCAGGTCTATTAGGCGAAGGACGGATCGATGAACTGACCCGTAAGGACGTGTCGGGAATCCTGCACCTGGGCGGCACCATTTTAGGCACCTCCCGCACCAACCCAGCGAAGCGGGAAAGCGACATGGAGCAGGTAGTCGCCAATCTGAAGAAGTATGAGATCGATGCCCTGGTAGCCATCGGTGGAGACGACACTCTGGGCGTCGCAAGCAAGCTGTACGAGCGTGGTGTAAAGGTAGTGGGCGTTCCAAAAACCATGGACAACGACCTCTCGGGGACCGACTACTGCATCGGCTTCGACTCGGCCGTCCAGGTGGTTATGGAAGCTCTCGACCGGTTGCACACGACGGCGAGCGCGCACCATCGGGTTCTTGTTGTGGAGGTCATGGGCCGGGATGCGGGATGGGTGGCCGTTGAAGGTGGACTCGCAGGTGGCGCGGACCTCATCCTTATCCCAGAGGTGCCAACCGACCTGGATAAAGTGTGCCGGCACCTCGAGCGGCGCCGAGCGATGGGCAAAGATTTCAGCATCATTGTGGTAGCAGAGGGCGTGGAGATGCCCGAACTGGGCACCAAAGAGGGCGTATCCGAAGTCGATGCATTCGGCCACGTCCGGCTGGATAAACGAGGCGTGGGCGAAACGCTGGCAAAGCAGATCGAGACACGGACCGGTTTCGAATCCAGAGTAACGGTATTGGGTCACCTCCAGCGCGGTGGCTCCCCCTCCGTAATCGACCGCGTGAACGGCACCCGTTTTGGTGTCGAGGCGGTAGAGTACATCAAGAAGGGGATGTTCGGATACCTACCAGGCCTACAAGGCAAGAAGTTGGTGCCGGTCAAGCTGGCTGATGCCGTAGGCAAGCCCAAGACCGTGGATATCGAGCTTTACCGGCTTGCCGAGCTGTTCTACTAAAATCTGAACTGGTTATTCTCTTCTGAACTACGGGGAGACGGGGGAGTAAATTTACCCCCTCTCCCTGTGGGAAAGGGCTCTTGGTATCTCCCCATCCCCCACTTCCCCCGTCTCATGGTATAATCCGTCCAATGTACGCTATGTAACCCTTTGGCCAGTTAAAAACTAGGAAGAGGCATCAGTACTAAGGTGTTACTCAGATTAATCCGTAGTATTAAACGGGATATCGAGACAGTATACTCGCACGATCCGGCTGCGGTTAGCACTATAGAGATCTTCCTTGCCTACCCAGGGTTCCACGCCAGGCAATTCCACAGGCTAGCCCATACGTTGTACAACTGGAAAGTGCCGGTGCTGCCGAGGCTGGTATCCCATATCAGCCGATTTCTCACTGGAATCGAGATCCATCCAGGGGCTAAAATCGGGGACGGTTTCTTTATCGACCATGGTATGGGGGTAGTGATCGGCGAAACGGCTGAAATCGGGGAGAACTGCATGCTGTACCAGGGTGTAACCCTTGGTGGTACGAGTATGCACAAAACAAAAAGGCACCCAACCCTGGGTAACAACGTTGTCGTGGGCACGGGCGCCCAAATCATTGGCGCCATCACCATAGGCGACAACGTCCGTATCGGAGCGGGCTCCGTCGTCGTCAAACCGGTACCACCCAATTGCACTGTTGTGGGTGTGCCAGGCCGCATCGTCGCCCAGGTTGACCCTTCCAACGGGACGGTGCATAAACTGCCCGATCCGGAGGCCGAGGCGATCCATTGCCTCCACCAGAAGGTAACTGAGTTAGAGCGGCGCCTGTCCATTTTAGAAGGCAAAAAGCCGGACGAAAATGGCGGCGGATGCTCAGAAGGTGAATTGGAACTGGAAAGCAGACCATCTCTCGACTGGGTGTGAGAACGGAATGGCAATCACAAAAGACATGACTATCCAGGAGATAGTCGCCAGGTACCCCCGTTGTGTGCCCATTTTTGAGCGTTATGGACTTAGTTGTTGCGGCTGCCTGGCAGCCGAGTTCGAGAACCTGGAATCGGGCGCTATCGTCCACGGGGCAAACCTGAACGACCTCCTTCGGGATCTCAATGCGCAGATAAGCCAGGAGTAATCTGGCGTGTGGTGATTACTCCTGGCCTTTTCATCGTCTATTTCCCTGGAGGTTGAAGAATGCTTGATCAACCTACCCTAAGCGAACTGCGCCAGATCGTGGGTAAGGAAAATCTCCTTACATCCAGAGAGGATCTGGTCTGCTACGGTTTCGATGCTACCCCTCGCCTAGGCCAGATTCCAGAAGCCGTAGTGAAACCCGGGTCCGCGGAAGAAGTGTCTAAGATTCTCCAGTTGGCCAACAAGGTTGGCTTCAAGGTCATTCCCCGAGGCGCAGGCACCAATCTCAGCGGCGGCAGCGTTCCTATCCAGGGGGGTGTGGTTATGCAGATGAACCGCATGAACCACATTCTGGAGATCGACGCAGAAAACCTAACCGCCTGGGTTGGGCCGGGCGTTGTCACCAGCAACCTGCATAGCGCCGTCGAAGCCCTGGGGCTATTCTATCCTCCCGATCCTGCCAGCATGACCGTATCCACCCTGGGCGGCAACGTGGCAGAAAACGCCGGCGGCCTGCGAGGGCTGAAATATGGTGTGACCAGAGACTATGTGATGGGGCTAGAGACGGTGCTCCCGACGGGAGACATTATCACCAGCGGGGGCAAAACGGTTAAGAATGTCACAGGGTACGACCTGACAAAGCTTATGGTGGGCTCTGAAGGTACCCTGGGCATCATCACGAAGATACTGCTTCGTCTTATCCCCAAGCCAGAGGCAAAGAAAACCATGCTGGTCTACTACCATTCTCTAGAGGATGCGGCGAAAACGGTATCCAGCATTATCGCCAACAGGGTCATTCCCGCCACCCTGGAGCTGTTAGACAACCCGACGGTGCGTTGTGTCGAGCAACACATCCATGCGGGGCTGCCTCTGGATATGGATGCAATTCTCCTGATTGAGGTTGACGGGCCGAGCTGTGTGGTAGAAGAGGACGCGGAGAAGGTATTGCGGGTTTGCCGCCAACACAACGCAGCCGAGGTCCAGGTATCCCAAACTGCTGAGGACAGTGTTCGACTGGCAACCGGAAGACGGTCCGCACTTCCTGCGCTGGCCCGCATCAAACCCACTCTTGTTCTGGAAGATGCCACTGTACCTCGCAGCAACGTGGCTGCGATGGTACGTCGCGTCCAGCAGATCGCTAAAAAGTACGATCTGTTAATCGGCACCTACGGCCACGCTGGAGATGGCAATCTCCATCCCACGATAGTGTGCGACGAGCGGAACCACGAAGAGATGGAGCGGGTTGAAAAAGCTGTAGACGAGATCTTCCAGGCTGCCCTGGAGCTGAACGGCACTCTCTCCGGTGAACATGGCATCGGGTTGTCGAAAGCGTCGTACCTACCGATGGAGATGAAAGACTCCGGTATGAAGGCGATTGTGGCCATCAAACGAGCCATGGACCCGAACAACATACTCAATCCAGGCAAAATGTATATTGATGAGTTCGCGAAACGAGACGGGAAGGCAGGGAGAGCAGAGTCGCAGTGATAACCCAGCATTCAGAACCCTTCGATGGCAGAGGGGGAGATAGAGGTAGAACATGACAGGAGAGGATAAAGCGCTCAACGGTTTCTCGCCAAAGCGGGTGCCAAGTTACGACGAAGTACTGAACTGCATACGCTGCGGCCTGTGTTTATCTGTATGCCCCACCTACCGAGAGGCGGGCACCGAGACCAACTCACCTCGTGGCCGTGTGGCATTGATACGGGCTGCGGCTGAAGGCAAGCTGGATCTAAGTCGCAACTTTGTCGACCACATGTATCGCTGCCTCAACTGCATGGCCTGCGCCGCCGTGTGCCCATCGGGAGTTCAGGCCCACGAGATCATCCTCGACGCGAGGGTCGAAATCGACAATAAGCTGCCCCAACCCGCCTTCAAGAAGTGGATTTTCGAAGGGCTGCTGCCCTCCCCTGGCAAATTGGAGGCTGCGGCGTGGCCTCTTCGCCTCTACCAGCGAACAGGGCTTCGCTGGCTGGCCGAGCGGAGCGGTCTCCTAAAACTGCTGCCATACCACCTCGGTGAAACCGCTAAGATGCCGCCAACCCTCCCCATATCTCCATTGCGGGGCAAACTTGCGGAGGTAACCCCTGCCGAGGGCGAACGTAAATACAGGATAGGCTTCTTCCTGGGGTGCGCCCAGAGCCTCCTCTTTGCCAAAAGCAGCGAGGGTACCGTGCGGGTACTGTCCCGCAACGGCGCAGAGGTGATTACCCCCAAAGAGACGGTCTGCTGCGGGATGCCCGCCATGGCTTATGGCGACCTGGATACCGCGATGCGACTGGCCAGGCAGAACATCGATATCTTCGAGAAAGCAGGTGTTGAGAGCATAGTCACCGACTGCGCCACCTGCGGTGAGTTCGGCAAGCATTATAAAGAACTGCTCAAGCACGACCCCGTCTACGCCGAAAAAGCCGCTGCGTATAGCGAAAAGGTCAAAGATATCAACCAGTTCCTGGCCGAGATTCCGATGGATGGCAGGCTGGCTGAGTTGAAGCTGAAGGTCACCTACCACGATCCCTGCCACCTAGTACGAGGCCAGGGCATCAGCGCTGAACCGCGAAAGCTGTTGAAGATGATCCCGGGTGTTGAGTTCGTGGAGATGAACGAGGCCAACTGGTGCTGCGGTGGGGCAGGCACCTATATGATGACCCACTACGAGACCTCGATGGGTATACTGGACCAAAAAATGGCCAACGCGGCTGCAACCAATGCGGATGTAATCGCCTCGGGTTGCCCCGTCTGCCAGATGCAACTGAGCTACGGGGTGAAGCGGGCGAAACTGCCTATGAAGGTGACCCATCCAATAGCCCTATTAGCCGAGGCATACCGGTTGAAATAGCTATCAACAATTAGCTATCAGCAGTTAGCTTACAACCCTAGGGCGAAGAGCATCGGAGCACCAGGTGTATTGAATATCGTGGTGAATGCTGACATCATTCGTCCAATGGCTGAAAGCTGACTGCTGATGGCTCATTAGAGGTGAAATATATGCACACATCTACACAAAAAGGGCTTATGGTTGATGGTTAATAGCATCAAACCCGAACTCATAAAGCAGCTTCGCAAAGTTGCAGGCGACAATGCGGTGCTCACATCACCCGAAGATCTCATCTGCTACGGGTACGACTCCAGTTGGCTCCAGAGCAGGGCAGGAGCGGTAGTACTACCCAAATCTGCGGAACAGGTCTCCGAGGTTCTCAAGCTGGCAAACCGCGAACGGGTGCCAATCGTAATCCGCGGTGCCGGGACCGGCATGTCCGGAGGGGCAGTCCCAGATGAGAACAGTATCGTGCTCGGTCTCAACCGGATGAACCGGATCAAGGAGATCGACAGGGTCAATCTCGTAGCTGTGGTAGAGCCCGGCGTAGTCACGGCCGAGCTACAGGCGGAGGTAGAAAAGCTGAACCTGTTCTACCCCCCCGACCCGGCCAGTCTAAAGCAGTCCACTTTAGGAGGCAACGTGGCCGAGGGAGCTGGCGGGCCGCGCTGCTTGAAATACGGCTCCACAAAGGACTACGTTCTAGGTTTGGAGGTCGTGCTCCCAACCGGGGAGATTATCCGGATCGGCGGGAAGCTGATGAAGGACGTCACCGGATACAATCTCAACCAATTATTCGTCGGGTCCGAGGGTACCTTGGGAGTGATCACCGAGATCATCCTGCGCCTTATCCCTAAGCCGCAGTCGAGGCTGACTGCAATGGCGATCTTCCCACTACTGGAGGATGCCACCAAGACCGTAGCCAACTTGCTCGGGGCCGGCATTCTCCCCTCTACCATCGAGATCATGGATAACACTACGATCCGAGTGGTGGAAGAATACCTCCAGATGGGACTGCCGGTGGAAGCCGGGGCCATCCTGATCATCGAGGTGGATGGGAAAGTCGAATCGATCCGACCGGAGATCGAGCAGGTGGGGGAGGTTTGCGCGAAAAGCGGGGCTTCCGATGTCAAAGTCGCCACAACCGAAGAGGAGAGCGAAGCCCTCTGGAAGGCGCGCCGGGCGGTGTCACCGGCGCTAGGCCGGCTGGCACCTAATAAACAGGGGGAGGATATCTCAATCCCACGGAGTGCTATCCCAGAGTTCGTGCGCAGGGTGGGGGAGATATCTAAGAAGTACGATCTCATCATCCCTGTTTTCGGCCATGCGGGTGACGGTAACCTCCACCCCAACCTGCTGTTTGATCAGAGAAATCAGGAAATGATGGAGCGAGTCCACCAAGCCGCCGCTGAGATTTTCGACGCCGCGATCGATCTTGGCGGGACCCTCTCAGGGGAGCACGGCATCGGGCTGGTCAAACAGCCCTACATCGCCCGCAAGCTATCTCCGCAGATTCTGGATCTGATGCGGAGGATTAAGGCTACTATCGATCCAAACAACATTTTGAATCCTGGCAAAATGATGTACCCAGAACAGTGCTGAGTCCTGAGAGAAGGCGTCTCCAACCCAGGACGCAGGACTCAGGACCCAGGACTCCCTAAACACGAGGTGACCCTATGCCTGTCTATGAGTATCGCTGTCATGGCTGCCGTCGACGTGTAAGTCTCTTTTTTCGCAGTTTCAACTCGACAACCAGTCCTGTGTGTCCCAACTGTGGATCTGAGAAGCTGACCAAGCTGGTGTCCCGCTTCGCCGTGATGAAATCGGAGGAGAGCCGCCTGGAAGAGCTAGCTGATCCGTCAAACCTGTCGGGGCT
>JBMNNU010000073.1:0-13234 GCA_050942695.1 Chloroflexota bacterium | reverse complement strand
ATTTCGTTGCGAGGACGGACGATTTCCGGCGCCTCGTACACGATATCGCAATGCAGGTAGCCGCTACCAATCCCAAAGTCGTAGGCAACGAACCGGACCTCGACACCAGCAATATCAGCGAAGAGGAAATCCTGCTTAAACAGCCATTTATCAAGGATCCTTCCATCACTATCGAAGATTTGGTGAAGAACAGCATCGCCAAAGTAGGAGAGAACGTGATTATCAGGCGGTTCGCTCGGTTCGAGCTTGGAGGTTAAGCTGTGGCGCTTAAATACAAGCGCATCATGCTCAAGCTGAGCGGCGAAGCCCTGATGGGGGACCAGCAATATGGTATAGACCCCGAGATGGTTGGGTATATCGCCGGCCAAGTGGCCGCCCTGCAACGGCAGGGTATTGAGGTAGCCATCGTGATAGGTGGCGGCAACATCTGGCGTGGTGCGACAGCCGCACACCTGGGTATGGACAGAGCAACGGCTGACTATATGGGCATGATGGCTACAGCGATAAACGCGCTGGCCCTTCAAGATGCCTTCGAATCGCTGGAGGTGTGGTCGAGAGTCCAATCGGCTATCACTATGGCGGAGATCGCGGAACCCTACATACGACGGCGAGCCATCAGACATCTGGAAAAAGGCCGAGTCGTGATCTTCGCAGCCGGTACCGGCAACCCATACTTCACCACAGACACCGCCGCGGCCCTTCGAGCTATAGAGATCGGGGCCGAGGTGTTGCTGATGGCAAAGAATCGGGTTGACGGGGTGTACAGCGACGACCCCATCAAGAATCCGACGGCTACCAAATTCGATCGTTTAACCTATATGGAAGCAATCGAGATGGGCCTCCGGGTTATGGATACTACCGCGCTATCGCTCTGTATGGAGAACGAATTGCCTATTGTCGTGTTCGATCTTCGCAATAGCGAGGCGATGGGACAGATCCTAGCGGGTGAACGCATAGGAACTTTGATCTCGGCGGATGAATCTGCCGGAACCAGAAAAAGCCGGGGTGCCAGCGGTTCCCGTTCAAGCTAAGGAGGTAGCAACGATGTCAGATAGGGTTAACGAGGTACTGAGCAGCACCGAAACCAAGATGCAGCAAGCTATCGAACATCTTCGACGAGAATTGGCTACAGTTCGGACCGGTAGGGCGTCACCGAGCATTCTGGACAGGGTTTTCGTCGATTACTATGGTGTTCCGACTCAAATCAACGCTTTGGCCAACGTGAGCGCCCCGGAGCCGCGCTTGTTGGTTATTGCCCCTTGGGACAAGAACTCGATCGGTATGATCGAAAAAGCCATTCTGAAGTCGGATATCGGACTCACCCCGACGAACGATGGCAAGGTAATCCGGTTGGCGATTCCACAATTGACACAGGAACGCCGAAAAGAGATGACGAAGGTCGTGCGCAAGCGAACCGAGGAGGGCAGAGTAGCTCTTCGGAATATCCGGAGAGATGCCATCGATGAGCTGAAGAAAGCGGAGAAAGAGAAAGCCATCTCCGAAGACGACATGAAGCGCGGCCAGGATCGGCTCCAGAAGCTGACCGATAGCTACATCGCGAAGGCCGATGAGATTGGTCAGCACAAAGAACAAGAAATCATGGAGTTTTAGCCAACACCTCCTATGGCTGATTGGTTGACCAGCAGGGGCTGGCGTCTCTGCTGGTCCGCTCCTAACGCCCTCGAGATAATCCGTGGCTGATACTTCAGGAAACAAGGACCATACTATGAAGGTCGCCCCAAAAGAAACAGGGGCATCAGATGATGGAATAAAAGAACCCAAGGTGCCTTACCACGTCGCTATCATTATGGATGGAAATGGACGTTGGGCTCAAAGGCGGGGTTTGCCAAGAGTGGCCGGGCACAAGGCAGGCACCGACAACCTTAAGCGGGTGCTCGAAGCAGCGGTTGAGCACAACGTCAAAGTGCTCACCATCTACGCCTTTTCTACGGAGAATTGGAGACGGCCGCAAGATGAAGTAAAGGGGCTGATGAGCATCCTTCTCCAGGTGATAGACAGAGAGTCTAACAATCTCCATCGGAACGGCGTCCAAGTGCGCCACGTGGGGAGTCTGGAGGGGATAGACGAGCACCTCAGAGAGAGGATCCAGTACGCCGTCAACCTTACAAAAAATAACGACCGGATAATCCTTAACGTTGCGTTCAATTATGGCGGTCGAGCTGAAATAGTCCAGGCTGTCCGGCGTATAATGCAAGATGGCATTCCCGCGGAGTCTGTTACCGAAGAACTCATCGGCTTGTACCTCTATACATCAGGGCTGCCGGACCCAGACCTGATCATTAGAACCGGCGGGGAAATGCGGCTGAGCAACTTTTTGCTGTGGCAGGCAGCTTACGCTGAGTATTATTCGACCCCGGTTTTTTGGCCTGACTTTAGTAAAGATGATTTCCATGAAGCCATCGAGGAGTACGGGCGAAGACACCGAAGGTTCGGAGCGCTGGGCAAATAGGGTTGCGTTGATCGGACCTGCCCCTCTTTCACCAGCGGGAGGCTGATATGCTTGCTCAACGGGTTGTGAGCATTGTTATTTTAGCCCCTTTGGTGCTCATCGTCGTGTACCTCGGGGGATTTTGGTATCTCGTGCTGGTAGCTGCCGGAATGCTGGTGGGAATCCAGGAATTCTATTCCCTTCTCCAACGTGCTGGGCATAGACCTCTTTGGCCTTTTGGCTTATTGTTCGCTTTCGCCCTTATCATCGACTCCGGCACCCCTCTACTACCGACAGTTCGGCTCCAACCGGGGGAGATAGCTTTTCCCGCTCTAGCTTTCACGATCTTACTATCGCTGGGGTACCTCATAACGCGCCGCGAATTGAAAGGGAGCCTGGTGGACTGGAGCCTCACCTGGGCTCCACCACTCTATATCGGAGTTCTCCTCACCTACCTGATCTCCCTTAGATTTCTACCGGAGGGAGATAAATGGGTTTACCTGCTGTTGGGAGTGACCTGGAGTACCGATATTGCGGCTTACGTTACCGGGAGGCTCATAGGAAAGCGACGCTTTTTCCCTCACATCAGCCCACGGAAGACCGTGGAGGGCGCTGCAGGCGGTGTTCTGGCAGGGGTGTTGGCGGGAGCATTATTGGCCTGGTTCTTCGGTTGGGACGTATCCCGGCTGATGGTGCTGGCACTGATAGGGGCTATCGCGGCTGAAGCCGGGGATTTGGCTGAATCGCTGATAAAGAGGCAGCTTCACGCTAAAGACGCCAGCCAGTTGATCCCAGGCCATGGAGGAATGTTGGATAGATTGGATAGCCTGCTGTTCGTGGGCGTCATCGTATATTACTGGGCGATTTGGTTTGGGGGGAAGGTATGACCGCTAGGCGCCGCCGGGTTGCGATCATTGGAAGCACAGGATCTATTGGGCAACAGACCCTGGAGGTGGTCAGGTGGCTACCCGAGAGCTTCGAGGTGGTTGGGCTCGCAGCCGGGAGCTACAGCGATCTGTTCAGATCGCAATTAGATGAGTTCAAACCGAGATTGGCGGCGGTTGGGAGGAATGCCCAGGAGGCTGGTATACTTCCCCCAGGTATCCTGTCTGGAACACGAGGCTTAACTGAGGTTGCATCAGCACCTGAAGTGGATCTGGTGGTTGTCGCGGCAGCGGGTCGCGCCGGTTTACTCCCCACGCTGGATGCCGTCGCTGCGGGGAAAACGGTGGCTCTGGCTAACAAAGAATCGCTGGTGATGGCCGGACCGTTGGTAACTGCCGCAGCCCGGCGAAGCGGGGCGCGGATTTTGCCAATAGATAGCGAACACAGCGCTATTTGGCAGTGCCTGCGAGGCGAGGGTGAGTCGAAGGAGTGGAACTCTACAGTCAGGGCTATCATCCTTACAGCGTCGGGAGGTGCGCTTCGCGATATTCCGTTGCGTGCTCTCGAGAGCGTCACGCCAGCCCAGGTGCTGGCTCACCCAACCTGGAGCATGGGGCCAAAGGTAACTGTGGACTCGGCCACCCTGATGAACAAAGGTCTGGAGGTTATCGAAGCGCGATGGCTCTTCGACCTCCCATTGGAGCGGATACAGTTGCTGCTGCATAGAGAGAGTATCGTCCACTCGCTGGTGGTATTCGTCGACGGCTCAGTCAAGGCGCAACTCGGGCCGGCTGATATGAGGATACCTATCCAGTACGCCCTGAGCTACCCGGAGCGAAAGCCCGGGCTGTCTGAACCGTTGGACCTGGCCAAAATCGGGTCGCTGACCTTCGAGGATCTTGATATGGTACGCTACCCCTGTTTGAAATTGGCCTTGGAGGCAGCCGGGCAGGGTCGGAGCTATCCGGCTGTGCTCAGTTCAGCCAATGAGGTGGCTGTGGAGCTATTCTTGAGAGGGGACATCCCATTTACGGCCATTCACACCCTGGTGGAAGAGGTTATTTCGAAACACCAACCTCTGGAGATAGATAGCATCGAAGCTGTTCTCCAGGTAGACGAATGGGCCCGTGAGGAATCACTGGCGTATGCCCAGAATTGGAGAAGTAACTAGCTCATGAGCTGGACCCAGTTGGTAGTAATTCCGATTCTAAGCTTTTTGCTCTTGGTGCACGAACTAGGACATTTTGTCGCAGCCCGGTTGGCAGGCATCAAGGTGGAGGAGTTCGGCTTTGGATTGCCGCCTCGAATATTTGGTGTGAAACGAGGAGAGGTAATCTACTCACTGAACTGGATCCCCCTCGGCGCCTTCGTGAGGATGATGGGGGAAGATGGGGACGATTCCTCCGACCAACGGAGCTTCGTTAACAAAAGCAAACTGGCGAGGTCGGCAACGCTCTTCGCAGGGCCGGCAATGAACTTTCTGGCCGCAGCCCTCCTGTTCGCGATGGCCTACATGGCCGGTTGGCCGACGGCGACTGCGATGGAGGTGTTCATATTCAAGGTCAACGAAGGCTCTCCAGCCGCCGCAGCCGACATTCAGGTTGGCGACAAGATAGTCGCACTAGACGGGGTGCGAATGCAAACAGCCGACGAATTCGTCAAAGGGACCAGAGCAAAACTGGGCAAAGAATTGGTGGTGACTATCGAGCGGGATGGTGTCGAATATCAGAAAACGATGGTGCCTCGTGAACGATCGCCTGAGGGTGAAGGCCCGCTCGGTATCGGTCTGCAGGGCAGGGTTCTAGAGACTAAACCGGTGTCCTATCCCCTGCACGAAGCAATTGGCCTAGGTTTCTCCAGGGCCTGGGAGATGGTTGCCCTTACCTTATCTGTCCCTGTGATGATAGTTCAGGGGATCCTTCCGATAGAGTTAGCGCGTCCTATAGGCCCGGTGGGGATCTTCCAGATAACCACGCAGGCTGCGGAGCACGCGGCCGACACAGGTTGGTGGTTCCCGTTGATCAGCATCACGGCAACCATCAGCGCCGGACTGGCTGTAGCCAACCTCTTGCCGTTTCCGGCGCTGGATGGCGGTAGGCTGCTGCTGATAGGGGTAGAGGTGATCAGGCGGAAGAGGATCGCCCCGGAGCAGGAGGGTATGCTCCACTTCGTCGGGTTGATGGTGTTGCTTGCCCTGATGGTAGTGGTGTCTTACTACGATTTCATAGCACCTGTGCCCGAAGTCAACTGGGGCGGGAACTGAAAGAGCTATCAGCTATAAAGCTGATAGCTATATTTGCTCTCTAAAGAGGATATCGGCCTCCCTCTCCTTCCAGCCGGATTCTCCGATGAGGGGGACGAAGCGAACGACACCAAGCCTTTTAGTAGTGAACTCGGCGCCCTGCTTGATGTACAGGAGCAGCTCCTGAGATGTGTGTGAGCCGACAGGAGCTATGAGACGTCCCCCCTCGGCTAGCTGTTCAAGCAGCGCTTTCGGCACCTGTTGGGTAGCTGCCGTTACGATCACGGCATCGAAAGGGGCTTCTTCTGGATAGCCCTGCGTGCCGTCCCCAACGACGACCTGAGCGTTGCCATATCCCAATTGGGCCAGGCGAGCTCTGGCTAGAGTTGCGAGGTTTTCCAGTCGCTCGATGGAGATGACCCTCCGGCTCAGTAACGCCAGTATGGCGCACTGGTACCCCGAGCCTGTTCCTATCTCGAGCACTTTTTCTGCCCCCTGCAGCCCAAGGGCTTGCGTCATAAGGCCGACGACCAGCGGCTGAGATATCGTTTGCCCCTCGCCTATCGGCAAAGGGATGTTTTGCCAGGCATGAGCGTTATGCTCAGGGAGCACGAACAGATCACGGGGGACGTTGCTCATCGCTTTGAGAACCTTGGTATCTGTAACCCCCTCCTTGCGAAGCTCAGCCTCCAGCCTGGACCAATTATGGGTGTTACCCATGCCGTCTCTGGCCATCCTTTCTATTCTTACTGGCCGCTTCATAGGTAGCTAAAAGCGGGTCCAGGGCGCAGCGCCTGGCGGGGCTTGGGGTGCCCCCAATAATTAACCTGTCTATGCAGAGATCAACAATCCTTATTCTAGCCTATCCGAGACCGTTTGGCATGGCCTTGTGCCGGCCGGTTGCTAGATAGGAAACAGTGGAGTACAATCCGCGTGGCACTGGCGAAGAGCGCCATTTATGCTATATTACTAAATATTAATAAGAGTATTCCTTCGACGGCTAGTCTGGCCTGAATGACCTTTGCCCCGGCTGGCCGTTGGTGTGAGCTCGAGAATCCATACGGAAAGGGTGATGGGCATTGCCTCTTTACGTGTATCGATGCGATGACTGCGGCACTCAGGTAGAAATCAAACAGTCGTTTAACGATGCGCCTTTGACGACGTGCGAGTCGTGCAGAGGCAGGCTGCGAAGGGTGATCCAGCCGAGCACCGTTATTTACAAGGGATCAGGCTTCTACTGCACCGACAACAGGTCGAATTCAGGCGGTAACGGCCGAAACGGCTCTTCCACAAAAACCGAGAGTTCGAGCGCGAGCACGAACGCCGGCAAGGACTCCACCGACAGCAAAGCCAGCGAGCCCGCTAAGGCGGAAGCGAACAAGGATTAGGCATCGAATATGAGAGCGGTCCTGCAGAGGGTTTCCAAGGCAGAGGTCCGTGTTGCCGACGTGGTCGTCGGGCGGATAGCTTCGGGCTGGCTTATCCTGCTTGGGGTAGGCCACGGGGACACTGAACAGGAGGCGCTGAAGATGGCCGACAAGGTCGTGCGCCTCAGGATGTTCGAGGACTCCGAGGGTAAGTTCAACCTATCCGCCCTGGACGTCGGGGCGGAGATACTGGTGGTGTCTCAGTTCACCCTCTACGCAGACACGAGTCGGGGCAGACGACCTAGCTTCGTTGGGGCTGCAGACCCAGCAATCGCTGAGCCTTTGGTGGAGTTTTTTGCCGAAGCGATTCGTAAATACGGATTGCGGGTGGAAACCGGACGCTTCGGCGCTCACATGGACGTGATGCTGCATAACGACGGCCCAGTAACCATTAACCTGACTGTTGGGGAATGAAAAATACTGACGCGGAGAAGGGGAGACGCGGGGACGCTGAGGGTAAATCCTTCACCGCGTGTCCGCGTCTGCGATTACACCTCTAAGGGACCATGGGCCGGCTGCTTTCACCTGAACCTGCACAAGCTTTCCCTTCAGATCTTGGTCGCTTTCGAAAAATACCAGCTTGTTGGTGCGAGTCCTTCCGGACCACTTTCCTTTAGCCCAATTCTCCACTAGCACCTCCACAGTAGAGCCCACTAGTGCCCTATTCTTCCGGATGGCGATCTCCTTCTGCAGCTTTTCCACAACGTGGAGGCGACGCTTCTTCTCCGCAGCGGGAACGTCGTCAACCATCTTCCGCTCGGCAGCCGTGCCGATCCTTGGCGAGTAGGCCGCAACGTGGACGATATCGAACTCTACTGCCTTTAGCACCTCTACCGTCTTCTCGAACTGCTCTACAGTCTCCCCTGGAAACCCGACGATGATGTCTGTAGATAGAGCGATATCGGGTATGGTCTTGCGGATCTCTGCCACCAGGTCCAGGTATCGACGAGTTGTGTAGGGCCTCGCCATGCGGCGCAGCACTTCATCATCGCCGGCCTGAAGCGGCAGATTGAGCTCCTCGCACAGGGGTTGGATATTCGCCATCGCGTCGATCAGATCCGGAGTGAAATCTGCCGGGTGTGAGGTCAGGAAGCGCAGCCTAGCCAAACCGGGTAACTGGGCTACCTCCTGTAAGAGAGAAGCGAATCGTTGTCTCGGTTCGAGATCTTTTCCCCATGAGTCAACGGTTTGCCCGAGCAAGACGATCTCTCTAGCGCCTCTAGAGATGAGATCAGAGGCCTCGGATACTATCTCCTGCGCGGTCCGGCTCACCTGCGGGCCACGCCTGTAGGGAACTATGCAGTAAGAGCAGTATTTATCGCAACCACGGATGGCAGTAATACCTACGGAGACTGGCACCTCCCGCAGATAACCGCCTGGTGATGTGACGCAACCAGATTGTTGACGAATAAGGGAGATCACCTTGTTGGGGAGATCGTCCGCCTCAGTAGGGCTCACGAAGAGGTCCACGAATGGATAGCGACGGCGCAGCTCTTCTCGATCGCCTCCCGCCATACAGCCTGCTACGCAGAGCACCAGATCAGGACGCCGCGCTTTGAGCCCCTTCAGATGGCCTAACTGTCCGTGCACCCGGTTTTCTGCGCTCTGCCTGACGCTGCAGGTGAACAGGATGACGGCGTCGGCCTCCTCGAAGCAGTTCACGGGCTGGAATCCGGCGGCATCGAGGGCGTCGGCCAGCAGCCGAGCCTCGGTATCGTTCATCTGGCAGCCGCTGATCCACAGGTGATAGCGGGTAGACAAAGGTTCCTCCTGAGACATAAGCCAATAATTATTACTTTTCAACGCAATAAGCTTAGAAACTAATGATAACTCCTGACATCCGGACTGTCGAGTCCTGGCTAGGGGGTGGGGCGCCCGCCACGTTTCCGGGAACAGCCATGGCTATCGTCGTCTGTAGCGCAGAGACCTGTTCCTGCGGTCCTCTATCGTCGTCTGTAGCCCAGGGCGCTCTGCCCTGCAGTCCTCGTTTGTATACGCCATCCTAGATAATGCATGTCAACGTGGACGGCATGGCACAGGGCTATGCGCTATCCTTGGAGATGGTCAGTCGGTGGGGGCGAAGAGACAGCAAAGCGAGCATCTCCTTGCCCCTACCGGACTTTTATGGGCACTGCTACTCTCCGGTGGCGTAGCGCCTGTATATCTCTAGAAGACGAGAGAACATCGGGCCAGGTCTCCCACTGCCAATGCTCCTGCCGTCGACAGAGATGATCGGGAGCAGTTCGGACACTGTGCCTGTGATGAACAGCTCGTCAGCACTGTAAAGTTTATCGACCGGTATCGGCGCCTCTTTGCAAGCTATGCCCTCCCTGTCGGCCAGTTGCAATAGCACCTCTCTAGTTACTCCATGGAGGATGTAGTTGCTCTTAGGGGGTGTGCAAAGGGTATCGCCGAAGACAGCGAAGGCGTTTCCGGCGGTGGACTCCATGAGAAAACCGTCGCGTATGAACAGCGCATCCTGGCACCCTGCCTCGGCCGCGCGGCGCTTTGCGAGAGTATTGGGGAGCAGCATAGTTGTCTTTACATAACACATTGCCCAGCGGCTATCCGGGATCGTGATAACCTTGATGCCTTCCTGCCGGAGCTTTTCCGGGGGAGGGGAAGCTGGCGATACCATGGCAAAGGTGGTTGGGGTTAGATTCGGGGGCGCGAGGTGGATTCGGCGCGCCTCTCCCGAGGTAACCTGGTAGTAGATAGAAGCCTCTTCGAGCCCACTTCTACGAAGCAGCTCGAGGGATTGCGTCACGAATTGCTGCAGGCCGTCTCCCAGCTCTATACCTATAGCCTCTAAGCTGGCCTGCAAGCGCCGAACGTGGCGATCCAATTCGAATGGACGGCCACGATAGACCCTAACCACCTCGTATACGCTCTCTGCGAAATGAAAACCGCGGTTGTCTACGGATACAACAGCCTCTTCGATTGGAACGAAGCGGCCGTTAAGTAACACCTCTATGGACATCGTTCCTCCCTTGGATTCCTACTTGTTGTTTATTGGTCTGCATCTTGCAAATCGTTACCGCTGTAATGGCTAGGGGGTCTGCAGGAATGCAAAAACAGCGGCCGATACTGGTTGTCGACGACGACACGGCTATCAGGCAGCTTATCGCGGAAGTGCTCAGGGACGCCGGTCATGAAGTAGTGGAATGTTCCGGCGGTAAGGAAGCTCTGGCCTGTCTCAATACGGTGCATCCAGCCGTTATCACGCTGGACCTGGCTATGCCCTCCATGGATGGGATCCAGTTTCTCCAGCAGTTGCAAAAGCGCCCAGGATTCGAACATACGCCGGTTATTTTTATCACGGCGGCCCCCGATGCCCTTCGCCGCGCGGTATTGCCGAAAGGGCACGTGACCATCGGCAAACCTTTTTATATCGAACAATTGCTTCACGCCGTGCGATCTGTTATCGGTTTGAACCAGGCCGTAGCCTGAACCGTTTTCACCCGTAACCCAGGGAGCAAACAACCCATCAAAGGTTTCGGTGAACGGACGTATCCGCATCCGACAGACCTTGCAATAGCTCGGCGTGGATCAGCCCATTGCTGGCGACGATTCCACCACGATAAATATCCGGTTCTTGTCCCTGCAGGCCGGTCACCATACCTCCGGCTTCGCGTACTATCAGCACACCGGCTGCGACGTCCCAGGGAGCTAGATGTTCTTCCCAGTATCCATCGAAGCGCCCGGCTGCCACATAGCAGACATCCAGAGCGGCAGATCCGTCTCGTCGAACCGCTTGCGACCTTCGTATGAAGTACTCCCACCGGTTTAGACAAGGTTTGAAAAGCTTCCTATCGTACGGAAACCCGGTACACAGCAAGGCACGCAAGAGTCGGTCCACAGAAGAGACTTGGAGCGGCCGGCCGTTGAGATATGCACCCTCTCCGACGCGAGCTTCGAACAGCTCGCCGAGGACGGGATCGTATACCGTCCCAACGATAATAGCCCCGGCTTGTTCCACAGCGATGGATACGGCGAAATGGGGGTACCGATGGGCGTAGTTCGTTGTTCCATCCAGAGGATCGATGATCCATCGATAGCTCGATGAAGCTGTTCCTCCGCTGCCGCTGCCCTCCTCCGCGAGGATCTCGTGATCGGGGAAGCGCGAACGGATCAACGACACGATGGTCGCCTCAGCCTGGCGGTCGGCATCGGTAACGAGGTCGATATCACCTTTAAAATGAATGGCGTAACCGTTCTTCCAGTGATCTAACAGGACGGTTCCTGCCGCTTTTGCAGCGGAGGCAGCTACCTCAGCCAGGGTAGCCAGATGGAGTTCGTCAGTTCGGTTGTTCATCGGGCAAATTATAGCACGGAGACGAACGCTCGGCACCCCAAAGAGCTATGGTAGCGGCCCTCCATCTCAATCTGTGTCTATTTTGCACTGGCCCTGGCCCAGGATCTCTATCTCTAATCCCCGCATCGTAGTGATGGTTTCGTGTACGGGGCAGTGTTCGGCAACACGCCGGATAGCCTCGATGCGCTGCTTGCAATCTCCCTTGGGTAGATTTACGGTGGCCTTAAGATCGACAAGCCTGGTAGGATCTTCGACCTTCTCGAATGTCATATCGATCGTCATCCCCTCGGTATCGATACCGTGATTCTCGCAGTATTGAGCTACAAATGCTCCGATACAGCTTCCTAGAGACGCTACGAAGAGATCAGGGGGTATAGGCCCCCGGTCGCTACCACCCATAGCCGGCGGTACGTCTATAGTCAGCTTGTGCTTGCCCATTTGCGACTCGAACAGCATGTTGCCTTTGTAGCTGGTAGTGATCTTTGCCAACTCTCGATCTCCCTCCTAAAAGAACGATTCGCCGGAGCGGTTATCTCAGCAAGCCGGGTGCCGAGGTTGATGATATCACACTGTTTCAGAACTACATCTACATCGAGGTATAATGCGGGATAAATCAACGGGGGTCAACGTGAAAGAATCGCTGCTCCCCGGCATAGTGCATCAGCTCAAGTTTCCGGTATCCTATGCCAAGACCGTGCCGGCGCTATACCCGAAAGCCCCTGAATTGCAGGCCATGCCGGAGATCTTTGCTACCGGCTTTCTCGTTGGGTTGCTTGAGTTGGTATAGATACCATCTGCTCCGGCAGTCTCGAGCGCTACGTCATCGACTCAGAGCGCTTCTCCCAGAAGGTGGCGAAAAAAGCCGGAAAGATGTGAATGGCCACCTGAATATCGGATTTAATTCTTTACCTTGGGAGGGTCAAATGTTCACAAAGCGGGTTCACCCTTCGATCTACCGGATTGATGCGCCATTCGAAGGAGGCGGAACGGTTTACCTCTATCTCGTAAAGGGGGATAGAGTTGCACTGGTCGACAGCGGGACGGTCGGCGTAGCGCAAAAGGTACTGCCTGCCGCCCTAGCTGAGATCGAATTGACCCTATCCGACGTCGATATTCTGTTGAACACTCACGGGCATCTCGACCATGCAGGAGGCAATCGTATAGTAAAACAGGCGTCGGGCGCGACGATCTACATTCATCCTGCAGACGAGCCGATGGCCTGCAACCTTGAGAATGAGATCGACTTTCACTGTAAACCTCTTGTAGCCCTGGAATTTCCGCGAAGCGTTGTGGAGCAGCGACGGGAGTTCGTATCGATCGGGGCGGGCGCTGCCAAGGCCGATATCGATATGAGGCTAACAGATGGGGAGGTCGTGGATCTGGGCAAGGGTGTAGAGCTGCGAGCCGTCCATGTTCCAGGCCACACGCCCGGCCAACTGGTTTACTACTGGGACTCGGAGGGAGTGCTGCTGACAGGAGACGCCATCCAGGGGCAGGGTTTCAGGCCAGGTGGGTTTCCCTACTATTTCGATGCCGCTAACTACCGTAACTCCCTCTCCAAGATGCTCGAGCTGGATCTTCGAATGTTGGGGTTGGGACATGCCTTCATCGGTGGAAGCCCGATCAACGACCCGACGCGCTTAGGGGATGAATGCCGCACTCTCATCCAGGAGTCTATACGGGTATCCGACGCGATTTCGGCAGCGGTGGAGCAGGCAGTGCAGCGCTTGCCCGGTGCCAGCAAACGTGAGATCGCGCTCGCCGCCCTCGACGAGCTGCTCTACTCGGTGCCGCAGCTTCGCGTCCGCGAGACCGGGATGCCCGGATCCGGAGGACCAACCGTGCTTGCCCACATTGAAGCCGTGTTGGATAACGGCTGTTAGGCCTGAGCACGACCCGTTTCGATCGAGCATTTA
>JBMNNU010000072.1:0-13342 GCA_050942695.1 Chloroflexota bacterium | reverse complement strand
GTATTTCCTGACCTAGAGCGGAAGTTTGTTCCCTGCTATATAGTTATAAACGAGGGCCGGACGCTACGGGATAACTCCATAAGCTCATCGGCCACCCTGTGATCTTCATTATCGAGATTGATGAGATCATCGAAAAGGAGGATCACTGGATGGCCACCTTCGTCAACCACCCGTCGGTATTACACCAATTTTGGGGATACCATCTACCTCATTGCCTCCACACCTCGCTGAACAGGCGCAACCAGTTTCCTCCCAGTATCTTCAACACGTCATCATCACGGTACCCTCTCGTCAGCAAACCACGAGTAAGGTTCATCATCTTGGTGTGGGAATCGAGGCCTGTTGGCCAAGGGTCGTACCGATCGGTCGGTCCGGCGCCGAAGACGTCAGGTCGAAGAGGTCTGTAGCTGCGGATGCTGGAAGTGGGTGGCAGTTCTAGAGTACGGGCAAAGTAGTTAGTCAAATCGGTTCCTATTCCAACGTGATCTACCCCCAGCAGCTCCACTGCGTAATCTATTTGATCCAGAACGTCTTCTAAGCTGCCCTGAAGCACCTCTTGAGTTTCTGAATTGCGCTTCACCAACGGTGCAAAGAAGGTAATACCCACCACCCCTCCCGATTCCGCCACCGCTTTGAGCAATTCGTCAGGCTTATTGCGCCCGTACGCTGGGCACAGCGAGTAAATCCCAACGTGTGTGAACGCGACCGGATCCTTCGATCTTTCAATGGCATCTCTAGTAGTCGCATGGCCACAATGCGAGAGATCGATTACTATCCCCAGCCTATTGCATTCATCAACTACCTCCAGCCCGAAGCTACTCAACCCTGCGTCGTGGCGCTCGCAGCACCCACTACCTACGAACCCCTGAGTGTTATAGGTCAACTGCAGCACTCGAAGTCCAAGGGCATGGAATAGGCGAAGGTAGTCTAGATCATCCTCGATGCACTTGGTATCCTGGAAATGGACCACGAAGCCGACTTTACCCTCCCGCTTGCACTTCTCCAGTTCGGCCACGGATCCACAGAACGACACCTGATCTGAATTGCGCTCGGCCAGCTTCTTATGCCGGAAGATGCTATCGATGGCACGCGTGAAGTTGTGTGAGAACTCTGCCACAGTGGCGTTTCCGCCGTTCACGCCACCGTCTAGGAAAGCTTGAATCTCCGCTCGCTCGTCACGAAAGAAACCGGGAGTGGAGAAACAAGCATCGAAGACAAAAGCCTTCTCGTGAAGCGCTCTTGTGTGCTCCTCGAGATCTCTCGACCGGACCGTACTAGACATACTCATCTCCAATCTCGATCTGAACGCATCGACACCGTGAAGTTGAGTCCCAGAGGTGACCACTCTTAAGTATGCCTCCTCACGGATTTGAACGATATCGAAGTCAGGTACTAATCCGGGTACTAGGCAACGAGGCTATGTCACTCCACCACCTTTCATAGTCGACTATTCCGCCCTGTGTTGCAGCCCCACGGCTTCTATACTACAATCGAGCCGAGACAGCCCCCGCCTTTCGAGCTCCACATTAATAGATGGTACTAACGATGGCGGATCAGCACGAGTCGAGAACGTTTCCCCGCACCTATATATCTCGTCCCCGTTTGCTACAGAGATTGTCACAGGCGATCGAGAGCAAGCTTACTGCTGTGCACGCTAACGCCGGATATGGTAAGACGGCACTGATGGCGGAATTCATCCGCGAGTCAGGGATCCGAGCTGAATGGCACTCCCTTTCCCCCGCGGATCGCGATGTCACCAGACTCTCCGAACAGCTTGAGAACTGCTTGCGCCGTTTAGCTCCTGTCCCAGAAGTGAAGCCTATAAGGCGAGCTAAAGTGCGCCCCACCTGGACACCCAATGTTGTCGCACTGAGCCAGACGCTGCTCCAACTGGCAGCCAGGCTGGGACCGGAACCGGTGTTACTGGTGCTGGATGACTTTCACAACGTCGATAGTTCCGCCGACGTTGCCCTCCTAGTTACGACGCTGATCGAGAACAGCCCCTCTTGCCTTCGCTTCGTTATTCTCTCTCGTTGCGTCCCGAGGCTCCCACTCGCCAAGTTCAAGGTTCGCCAGGAGTTCTCGATTGTTTGCGAAGATGAGCTTAGGTTCACCAGGGACGAGACAAGCCGTTTCTTCAAGAGTGAACATGCACTTGATCTCGACGACAAACTGATCGATCTAGCGCAGGAGAGAACCGAAGGTTGGGTAGCAGGGTTGGTCATGGTGTTGCAATCCACCAAGTCTGGTAACCAGGATAGAGCAATAGCCCTACTATCTGACCCGATTGCATCTACATGGTTGGTGTACGACTACCTGGCAGAGGAGGTATTTGATAGCCAGGAAACCAGGGTTCAGGATTTCCTGGCGAAAACGTCGATTCTAAACCAGATGACTGCGGCTTCGTGCGATAGCCTTCTGGATTCAACATCCTCGCAACACACACTCCTGGAACTCGAAGAGAGGGGCCTGTTCACCAGTAGCGTTGATCCAGGCAAACAGATATTCAGGTACCACCAACTGTTTCTTGCGTTTCTGCGGCAGAAGCTGTATCAACGCGAGTCTCGCGATCGCGTCGAGACACTGCACTTCAAGGCGGCTACCTTCTACGAACGCGAAGAGGAGTGGGAGGAGTGCGTTTACCACTACCTAAAGGCTGCTGCTCACTCAGATGCGGCGAGAGTGATCGAGTCCATCGGGAACAGGTACATCTTCACTGGCTACTCCCAGACAGTGGAACACTGGCTCCGTGCACTCCCCGAGAACGTTACATCTACCAGGCCGTGGTCGCTAGCGATGAGAGGGCGACTCTACCAGATGTCAGCCAGGCACGAAGAGGCTCTTACACTCCTGGAGAGATCACTACGGCTGTTTAGTGCCGACAGCGACCAGGATGGGCAGGCTTGGACCATGGGCGAAATCGCATATGTCAAGTACAGGATTGGTAGACTAGGGGAGGCCCTTCGACATTTCGATGCAGCGATATCGACAGCCAGAGAAGACAGCGCGCTTCGAAGCGAGCTTTTTGCGATACAGGCGATGGCCCAGCGAGAGGCCGGTATGCTTGAGGAGTCGGCAGAGAGTTGCAGGCTCTCTATGCAGGCTCTAGCCGCTGTCGACGACGAGTTCAAGCGCCTGTGGGGCAAGAGCAGAGCATGGAGGAGTCTTGCCTTGGCTCAAATGGAGATGGGCCAGGTAATGGTTGCTCGCCGAACGGCTCGCGATGCAGTCTCCTTCTGTGTAACCAACCAGATCGGCGAGCATGAGGAGGCTTGGAGTCTAGCATTTCTGGGCGCCACTCTTTGGGCTTGTGGCGAATTCGACGAGTCAATCCATTCTCTCGATCACGCCCTCTCTCTTACTGGTCGACACGCTGCAAATCTCCGAGGTTTTATCGCCATCTGGCGAGGAAACAGCTACAGAGACAGGGGTGAGCTATCTAAAGCGGAGCAAAGTTACTCTCAAGGTGGAGACACAGCCGAGTTGGAAGGCTTCTTTGCGAAAATACTGATGCAGCGACAGCAGGCCGATCAAGCGCGTGTTATCGATCTATTCAGGGAGTGCCAGCATTCCGAGAGCATAATCGCTAAGAGCACCGCCAGAGTAATCCTCGCAGCCGCGCTTCGTGAGCATCGCGAGCCGGGTAGAGCTCTACCGCACATACGTGATGCCGTCCAACTACTCAAAGCTCACGGCTACCAATTGAGACTAGCCAGTGCCCTCCTCCATCAGGCTCGCATTGAGTTCGACCTCTCCAAGCCTTCGGATGCCAGGAAGTCGCTGGCTCAGGCTTTCGGACTCGCAGAGTCCTATGGATACTACCACTTTCATTGGTGGGATCCCGAGCTAGTCGCCACGCTCTGTTGCAAAGCGATTTCCGATGACGTGAACCCCAGCTACGCCAAAGACTTGGCAATGCGAAGGTTTGATGGCAACAGCCTCCACTTGTTCGCTCCGTTGATGCACGACCGAAGACTTGAAGTTCGCAGAATGGCGCGGGAAGTGGTCGAAGCCTTGCATCAGAGGGGCGGGCAGACAGCGCAGACCGAAATACTAGCTGACTGCAGCGACCCGGCAATACGGGAGTCCCTCCTGCAGGCAGTATGCGATGGTGTAATCTCTTTTAATGGCATCCAGGTGCTTCGAGCAAATCATGGCCTCTCTTGGCGGGAAATCGAGATTCTAATCGAGTACTACCTTCGCTCCGCTGGCAGGTTGACATTGGAAAGCGGCAGGCTCAGGACCGAATGCGCACGGAAGCTTAACATCTCCGAGAATACCGTCCGCTGCCATGTCAACAATATCCGCGGAAAGCTATCCCTCCCGCCTCTCGTATCCGGAAGCCGTGTACTCGATTGGGCTCAGCAAGAGGGTTTGTTGCCAGCCTCTCGACCAGACTAGCCTCAAGCTTCAGTATCCATCGAAATCAGCGGCCTTAGTAGTATCTATCCATCGATCCAGTATCCCGATGCCAAAAACTGGCTAGTACCTGGAATAGTACCCAGTTACGATGCGCCTATGGCCTTCAAGCCTCCATACTCAGAGCACTCGGATAGCGTTTCTGTTTCGCTACCAAGCAGGCATCTCTAGCTAGGGTGGATAACCTCTATCGAAAAAGGTTGATGGGATCTGTGGATGCTTGATTAGTAGCGAATGGATACTAACGGTACCCGCAGAGTCGCCATTCGAGAGCCGGAATCTCCTTTCTTGGAGGGTCAGACAATGGACGGAACAGCTCTCAAGCGTCGTGTGGCCCACGAGATCGATGCGCTGTCTGCGGAGTTGAGAGAGATCAGCTTGGAGATCTACTCCCACCCGGAAGTGGGCTACGAGGAACGGAAGGCCGCCGCGTTGCTATCCGATCGACTGGAGCTTGGAGGCTTCTCTGTTGAGCGGGGCGTTGCTGGCCTAGAAACCGCTTTTGTTGGCAAACACCACGGAAGAGCGGAAGGGCCGAAGATCGCGATTCTGGCAGAGTACGATGCTCTACCAGGTCTCGGGCACGCCTGCGGCCATAATCTGATCGCCACTGCTGCGCTGGGTGCAGCGCTAGGTTTGGGCGTGATTATGGACTCCATCGACGGAACGCTCTTTGTGGTTGGTTCGCCGGCCGAGGAGAAGGTTGGTGGCAAGATCACCCTCGTCGAAAGCGGTTTGTTCGCGGGAATCGACGCCGCGTTGATGTTGCACCCCCGGGGAGATACACAACTCGGCCGGTTGTTCACCGCCACCACCAACATGGAGATGGTCTTCCACGGCAAGTCAAGCCACGCAGCCGCCGCTCCCGACAAGGGCGTCAACGCGCTCGACGCTTGCATCGCCACCTTCAACGGCACGAACGCACTGAAGAAGCATCTAAGGGACGACGTTCGGCTGCACGGGGTCATCCTTGATGGCGGAACGGCGGCGAACATCGTTCCTGAGCGGACCAAGGCGGTTTTCAGCATTCGCGCGCGGGATCGCATCTACCTGCAGTCGGTGATAGACAAGGTGAGGGCATGCGCCGAAGCTGGCGCTATGATGGCAGGATGCACAGTGGAGATCAGCACCGAAGCCATCTGCGCTGAGATGAACTTCAACCGCGCCCTTAGCGATGCCTTCGGCCGTAACGCGTCTAGCCTTGGCCACGAGGTGCTGCCCCTAGACATGAACGTTGGGGGAGGGTCAACCGATATGGGCAGCGTCAGCCAGGTTGTCCCATCGATCCATCCATTCCTAAAGATCGGGGATTCCAGCCTTACTCCGCACACACGAGAGTTCCTGCTTGCAGCGCAGACGGAGGCTGCACATCAATACACCCTGGACGGCGCAAAGATGCTCGCCATGACCGCCATCGACGTCTGGAGCGATCCCGAACTGCTGCGCCAAGCCAAAAAGGAATTCGAGGTCTCGACACGGATCTCGTAGCAGCATCACCGTGACTCTGCTCATAAGGACACAAGGAAGAGAAAATGGAGAATGTATTCGTTGGTAAGATGCCTTGGCGACAGGTAGAGGCTGCCATCAAACGGGGTGCCGCCGCGCTCTTCCCTATGGGATCCACCGAGGAACATGGCCCTCATTCCCCGATGGGAGACTACTTAGCTGCAGAGGAGATTTCCCTGCGCGTGGCACGAGAGACGGGTGATCTGGTCTTCCCCCCGCTACCTTTCAGTTACTCGGAGTATTTTCGGAACTTCCCAGGGACGATCACCCTCAGCAGCCAGTGCCTTTACCAGTTCGTATTGGAAGTGGTTGACTGTTTGATCGGAAGCGGCTTCAAACATATCGTCCTCGTGAACGGACACAAAGGAAACAGCCCTACCTTGCTTCACCTGGTGAGAGACATCCGAAGGGAGAAGGGGTTGTTGGTACCGGTGGTATCGCCACTGGCATTCGGTCTTACACCCGCCGTCGACAAGGAGATCTACGGGGATTATAAGTGGGCCCACGGCGGCGAGCCCATGGGGTCGCTGATGTCTTACTTGGTGCCCGGTACCGTCGACCTCAGTCGAGTGGAGGATTGGGGATCGAAGGACTTTCACGGTCTTCCCGCTGGATTGGACGGAGTGGTCTTCGAGGGAGTGCAGGTATCGATGCCTATCTGCATGGAGGATATAGCCCCTCCATCCGGCAGCCTATCTGACCCACGCATGGCATCGGTCGAACGAGGCCAGCGTATGGCCGATGAGAGTGTCAATCGCTTGGTGCGCTTCATTCGATGGTTCAAGGGGATAAACCCAATAGTCAAAGGAGGGTAGATGGAGAAGGTAATCACACTGGCCGATATCGAACCCAAACCGGTACCCATGGCTGAGGGTCACCACGGCGGCACCATCTGGTACGTCTTCAACAGGGACAACATAGGCACCGAGGGATTGCGCCTGCACGTTCAAGAGTACCCCCCTGGTGGCTATACCGAGGGACACGATCCCCATCTCGACATGGAGCAGGCTTACTACATCATTTCCGGAACTATGCTGCTCCACATAGCAGGAAAGGAGTACAGGGCGGGCCCAGGATCCTTCGTCTTCATTCCACGCGGTGCCACACACGGACATCGCAGTGTGGGAGAGGACAAGCTGGTGTTCCTCACCATCAACGTGCCGATACGTGATGGGGGAGTGCCACCCCTTCCTAGCAAGACTTGAACGACTCGAGCATAGATTCAGTTGCATGAACGGCAGTAGCGCGTCCTGTAACCGATAGCTGAGCAATCCAGTCTTACAAGGCCAACGAAACCGATTAGGCTAGAGTGAGTAAAAATGGGAGGTCACCATGAAGCTTCGGACCTTACTCCTGGTGGCAGTAGCTTTGTTGCTATGCCTGACCGCAGCATGCAGCCAAGCGCCTGCCGAGCCAACGAAAGCGCCGAGTGCGCCCGACAAGGCTTCGGCCGAACCAACGAAAGCGTCTCAGCCAGCTAAAGCTCCTGTCGAGCAAAGCAAACCACTGGTATTCATGGACAGCGTAGAACCCAACAGCCTTGACCCTCCTGTGGGGACTGGCCCTTTTGGTAGCATCCAGTATGCACTGTTCGACCCATTGGTCGACCACAATGAGAAGATGGAGCCGGTACCCGGACTGGCCACATCCTGGGAAGTGGCTTCCGACAAGGTCACCTGGACCTTCAAACTACGCGAAGGGGTCAAGTTCCATGACGGCACCGACTTCAATGCGGAAGCCGTGAAGTTCACGATCGAACGAATTCTAGACGAGAAGACCGGAGCGACGCGGCGATCCGTCTATACGGTCATTAAGAGCGTGGAGGCACCTGATCCCCTGACCGTGAAGATGGTTACGGACGGGCCTTTTCCTGACCTGCCTTTCCTCCTCATGGACCGGTCGGCTTTCATCGTCAGTCCTACAGCGGTCAATAAGCTAGGAGACGCCGATTTCGGCCTGAAGGCGGTAGGAACTGGGCCATTCAAGTTCGTGGATTGGGTTCCCAACGATCACATAACCCTAGAGGCTAACCCCGACTACTGGCAAGGCAAACCGAAAGTAGACCAGATTATCTACAGGATTGTGCCCGAAGCGGCTGCTAGGACTGCTGCGCTCAAGGCTGGTGAAGCCGACATAGTGTTGAATATCTCTCCGAACGATCTGGAAGCGCTTCGAATGGAGTCCAGCGTGGAGATTATTCAGCAGGACAGCCTCTCGTTAGTGACGTCGGAGATGCGCCAGACAAAGCCTCCATTCAACGACAAGCGTGTGCGGCAGGCGATGAACTACGCGATCGATCGGAAGGCTATCGTCAACGACATCATGCTGGGCGTTGGGAGCATATGCGACTCGCCGGCACCGCCAGGTGTTTGGGGTTACGCCCCCCAACCTCCGTATGAGTACAACCCGGAGAAGGCCAAGCAGCTTCTGGCTGATGCTGGCTATCCCAACGGCTTCGAAGGCAATCTCTTCTACGTTACGGGTCGCTGGGGAGGCGATGAGCAGGTAACGCAGGCGCTGCAGGCGTACTGGGCAGCCATAGGGGTGAAGATCGAGCTAAAGAAGGTGGACCAGGCCGGATTGGTTGAGATGCTCGCTCGCCACCCCGACGAGATGGCAGGGTGGACTACGCAGCAGGTGCGCACCAGTTCCTACATCGACTACCACCTCTACCGACTTTTCAACACCGAAGCAGCGATTATGAAGGGGGCGCAACGCACCGGCTACTCTAATCCGAAGGTGGACGAAGCCCTTGCCAAGGGGCGAGAGACGTTCGATCTCAAGGAACGCGCGAAGTATTACGAAGAGGTCCAGCGGCTCGTCTGGGATGACGCGGCCTACATCTGGGTCTTCCTCCGCCAGAACGTTCTTGGGGTTCGCAAGGGTGTGTCGGGCATAGAGAGCTTACCTACCGGCGACGTTCGTTTACACAAAGTATCGAGGTAGTCTACACGAAATAGTCTGCGGGGCCAGGCGATGAGTCGTTCGGCTACCCTGGCCCCAGCTACCATAACCATACAGTCTTCGTTGGAGAACCTGCTGTGATCCGATACGTTATCCGCCGCTTGATCTACGCCATCCCTGTGATGCTGGTGGTCTCAATTATCGTCTTCGCCATGCTTCACATCGCGCCTGGCGACCCGGCCAGCATGCTGGCCGGCGAAGATGCCAGACCGGAGGACGTAGCAGCGGTGCGTGCCAAGTTCGGGCTGGATCAGCCGCTTCACATACAGTATGGAGTGTGGTTGGGCAACATACTCCAGGGCGATCTCGGTCGATCGATCGTCACCCGCCGCCCAGTGCTCATGGAGATCCAATCCCGCTTGCCTTCCACCATAGAGCTGGCCGTTGCTGCTCTGCTTATCGCCATGGTGGTGGGCATGGTGGTAGGCGTCATATCTGCTACTCGCCAATACTCAATCCTGGACCACAGCACCATGATCATGGCCCTGTTGGGGATCTCTGTTCCCATTTTTTGGTTGGGCCTCATGTTGATCTTTCTGTTCTCAGTCCAATTACGCTGGTTTCCAACCGGTGGCGGTGGAACCCTTCAACAGTTGGTGTTGCCTGCTATAACCCTTGGAGCCGCATCCACCGCTATCGTTGCTCGGATGACAAGATCATCCATGTTGGAGGTGATCCGCCAGGACTACGTGAGAACCGCTCGGTCGAAAGGGTTGGTGGAGCGGGTAGTGTTGGTTCGCCACGCCCTCAAGAACGCGCTGATCCCAGTGGTCACTGTGATCGGCCTCCAGTTCGGCTATCTGTTAGGTGGGGCAGTCATCACGGAGACCGTGTTCTCGCGTCCAGGTCTTGGTCGCCTCCTGGTCGCCTCCATTATGTCCCAGGACTTCCCTGTTGTGCAGGGGACCCTGATGTTGCTGGCCGGCTCCTTCGTGCTGGTGAATTTGCTGGTAGACATACTCTATGGCTATCTTGATCCTCGAATAAGGTACCAGTGATGGGTATTCAGTCAACCAAGTCGATGTCCCTACCTGTGGCCAGTTACTCTTCGTCCTACCTGGCTATTGTCTGGCGACAGTTCGTTCGAAACCGAGCAGCCGTTGTAGGATTGGTGTTGATAGTAGTTTTCATCCTGACCGCCATATTCGCTCCTCTGGTAGTGTCCTACGATCCGTACTATATCGCGCCCGGACAAGCCCTCAAGGGGCCTAGTGCGCTCAACCCCTTGGGAACCGATGAGTTAGGAAGGGACGTTCTGTCCAGGATTTTGATAGGAGCCCGAATAACCCTGGTTATCACCATTGCTGCCGTGAGCCTAGCATTGCTGGTTGGTGCAGGGATGGGGTTAATTGCGGGGTTCTACGGAGGCAGGGTCGACACGGTCATCATGCGTGCTGTGGACGTATTAATGGCCATGCCGGGCTTTCTACTCGCGATAGGTATCATCGCTGCCCTGGGGGTAGGAACTACCAACGTCATTCTGGCCGTTGGCATCTACTCCATTCCCACTTTTGCCAGGATCGCCAGGGCAAGCACCCTATCCGTTAAAACGGACGAGTATGTTACGGCAGCCAAATCGCTTGGGGCTTCTGAGATCCGCGTAATGCTTCATCACGTTCTGCCGAACATCATGCCTCCGTTAATCGTCCAAACCAGCCTACGTATGGCCACAGCAATACTTAACGCATCTAGCTTGAGCTTTTTGGGGCTGGGACCTCAACCACCCACTCCTGAATGGGGTGCCATGTTGTCTGCAGGTCGTGACTACATGACGAGAGCCCCCTTGCTGGTAGCGTTTCCTGGCCTCGCAATCCTTACGGTAACACTAAGCTTCAACCTGCTGGGAGATGGGCTCCGTGACTCGCTCGATCCCAGACTGAAGCGCTAGGCAAGATACGAAGAATCATCTTGAGAGGAGCCTCATTGTGCAGAAAGAGATATCACCGGAAGCCCTCGCCCTTCATGAACGCAGCTTGGTCATTGACGGGGTGATAGTAGCACCAAGTGCCGAATGGGCGTTGGACAACATGCATGCCGGTGGTGTGAACGCCGGCAACTGGTCAATAGCCACTCATTCGGAAAACCATTTAGCGGCTATGTTGCAAATGGAAGCTATGCGTTGGCTTCTAGCCCGTGCACCTGAGAAAGCTACGCTGGCCTTATCAGCGGCCGACATAGAGAAGGCGTATCGTGAGGGGCGCTTCGCCGTCGTGATGGGGTTCCAAACGGGCACCCCCCTCGAGCAGGAATTTCATCTGCTGTCGATTCTGTGGCGACTGGGGTTGCGCATCCTGCAGTTCACCTACAACACTCGCACCCCTCTGGCTGACGGCTGCCTAGAGCCTGAGAACCGCGGGCTCACCCATTTCGGTATTCAAATCGTACGCGACTGCAACAGGCTTGGGATCCTCCTTGACGCAGCTCACGCTAGCCACAGATCGGCCATGGACATGGTCGAAATCTCCAAGGACCCCATTCATATCTCTCACGCTGGTGTCTACAGCCTTAAGCCTAATCCGCGTAACGTAAGAGACGAGCTGATCAAGGCTGTGGCTGCCAAGGGAGGCGTGGTCTGCGTAGCTGGTTTCTCGGATTTTGTAGGAGATACCACCGAGGGACGCTGGCCCACAGTCGAAGATATGCTGAACCACATCGATTACATCGTTGAATTGGTAGGTGTCGACCACGTAGGTATAGGCAGCGACATCCTGCAACTCGGTGCGGCGCCATCATGGGATAACGGCACTCTCCGTAAGTACCCGGAGATCTGCGGTGGCATGACCATCGAACGTCATCACGTGCAGGGACTCCCCGATCACAAAGCGTTTCCTCGCATAACGGACGGACTCCTCCGCCGCGGTTATCCCGAGACTGACGTTCAGAAAATAATTGGTCTCAATCTCCTGCGTCTCTACCGGCAGGTGTGGAGAGGCTAGATAACAGGCTTATCAACGCTCCGGCCTAAGCACCGAGAGTGGTCCATAACGATCTCCGAAGCCACAATCGGTGCTTAGGTCATCCTCTTTGCCGTCCTCTATCATGACAGCGAATCATCCATTCAGCTTGGGGCATGCGCTTAAGCGGGTTGACTTACACTGGACAATGACCCAATATCTAAAAACAACTTTTATAGGGATCGTTGTTGTAATATAATCTATCTGTATTCGTTGCGCGTTGTATCCACATAAGCTGGCAGGATCTCGCGAGTAATGCATGTTGGTTGCGCTAGTGTAAGGTAGAACTTCCAGCTATTAGATAGGAGTTGCTGCAGAGTAGTCGCGCATGAGGCACCATAGCGCGGGTAAAAGCCCACGTTATTTAGCATTTTTTCGGAAATTCGAGGTAGTTACTATCCGATAACATAGAATGTGACGATTCCCGTATGGGCAAAATGTAAATATCGATGCCCTACCTGTTTGATATTTTCGGGTGAGTGATGGTGTGCTCACTCTGAAGCGTAGCCTGCGATGATCGTCAGAGTTGGGTAAGAGAATCACAACTACGGTTCAGGCGAGTAACGGACACTGTGGGGAGGTGACGTTCGTTGAGCCTAGACGCCTCCATGAAATCGGTACCTGCCGGAACGCCGTCTCTGCGTGTTTACACGCTCGGTCGATTCGCTGTATACCGCAATCATGAACTGATTGAAGATTACGCATGGAAGCGACGAAAGGCCAAAACCCTCTTCAAGCTGTTGCTATTAGCCCCCAATCGCCAGGTGTCGAAAGACTACCTTCTCGATCTGCTGTGGCCTGAACAGGATCCAGTTTCCGCTGCAAACAACCTTCATCGTACCCTCTTTGTCTTACGCAAAATCCTACACCCAGACCCGAAAGAAACTACCCCATCGAGCTATGTAGTCGTTGAGCATGGCAGCGTCATGTTGAACCCTGATGCAAAAATTTGGGTAGACGCTGAGGAGTTCATGAGGCTGGTTCGAGTAGCTCGACAGCAGACCGATCCTCTTCCCACTTATGAAACTGCATGCGCCCTTTACCAGGGTGATTTCTTGCCGGAGGATCTGTACGAGGATTGGGCTAGCAGCCGTCGAGAATCCTTGCTTGCCACCTACAGCGAAGTTTTACACAACATGGCCTACCTGTATTGCCAGCATGCAGCTTATTCCGAGGCGATCGATTGCCTGCAACGACTTACTCAGATAGACCCCACGAACGAGACCGGCCATAGGGAGTTGATGCGCGTATATACACTTGCGGGATTTCGCCATCAAGCATTGCACCAGTACCAGAAGGTGAAGGAGATCCTACAACGAGAGCTGGAGGTTGAGCCATCACCGGAGACTACCGAGCTTTACCTGGCTGTAGTCGAGAACCGGTTGCGATCAAATATCGCAACGCAGGTTTCATCCCGGATCCCGTTGACAATCCCCTTGCCGGAGAACCGGCGACAGCTTCCTCTCATTGGCCGCAACGAGGAGATGCAGAGACTAAAG